>PIVZ01001638.1 GCA_003354045.1 bacterium | reverse complement strand
CTCCGCGCTTCCGGCGGTACGCCGAGAAGACCGCCGACTACCTCGTCGATCGTCATGATCTCCGCGGCCGTACAATCCTGGAAATAGGCTGTGGTGACGGCTACTTTCTCGATCTGCTCTGCGCGCGGAGCAAGGGTCGTGGAATCGGAATCGATCCATCGGTGCGCGACAAGCTCCCTCCCCGACAGCCGGGCGATCGGGTGACGTTCATCGCGGATGAATTCTCGCCCGGCCATCTCGAGACCCCGGCACAGCTGATCTGCTGTCGCCACGTGCTCGAGCACATCGGGCAGCCGTACCGGTTCCTGCGTGGCATCCGTTCGGCCATCCCGGAGAGCGAAGCAGCGCTCTACTTCGAGGTGCCGAACGGACAGACGATGCTCCGGAGCCTGAATCTCTGGGACGTCATCTACGAACACTGCTCCTATTTCACCCCGACGTCGCTGGCCGAGTTGTTTCGACGCGCCGGCTTCGAGGTCGTGGAGGTGACCGAGCGCTACGGCAAGCAGTTCCTC
>PIVZ01000757.1 GCA_003354045.1 bacterium | reverse complement strand
CGGGTCACCGTTCGAGGATCTCTTTTTCGATGCGTTGCTTTACGTCAGACCATGGTGAAAGCGTAGTCGTTCCAGCTTCAATGGCCGCGATGCGTCTCTCAATTTCTTTGGCCCAAGCGATCTCGACGTCCTCGTCCGCCTCTTCGTCGAGGCTGGCTATGAGTTCCGCAGCCAGATCCGCCCGGTCGGCGGCGTCCAGTTCCATGGCTTTCCGGAGGATATCCTTCGTCGGCTTTGCCATAAGCCCCTCTCCTCAAACCCCCGCCAGCGTAAAATAAAACGTAGCCCCCTCATCAACCCTACTCTCCGCCCAAACCCTCCCCCCATGCCGCTCGATAATCCTCTGCACCGTAGCCAACCCAATCCCCGTCCCTTCAAAATCCCGGTCGGCATGCAACCGTGTAAACGGCTGGAACAACTGATCCGCAAACTCGGTATCAAACCCGACACCGTCGTCCTTTACGAAGTAGGCGTTGGCCCTGTTGCGGACGGTCATGCCGAACTCGATATGTGCCTTGGGTCGCTCGCTGGAGAACTTCCAGGCGTTGCCGAGGAGGTTTTCGAGCACCATGCGTAACAGGGCGCCATCGCCCTCGCCGCTTATGCCGCTGTTAACCTGGAACTCCACGTCGCGACCGCGGTCTTGGGCGTAGAGGTCATCGACGATATCTCGCGCCAGCGCGGAGAGATCGATCTTCTGTCTCTCTATCTCCGCGCGCGTCACGCGGGCCATGGTCAGGAGGTCGCTGATCAGGCGCTCGAGCTTGGTGGTTGCGGCCTCGATACGCTGGAGATAGTTGCATGCGTCCTCGCCGAGCTCGCGGGTGTGTTCATCGATCAAGATGCGGCTGAAGCCGGCGATGGCGCGGAGCGGTCCGCGCAGGTCGTGCGATACCGAGTAGCTGAACGACTCCAACTCCTTGTTCGCGGCTTGCAGCTCGGCGGTTCGCGTTTGCACCCTGACCTCGAGATCGATGTTCAGTTGTGCGATTTTCGACTCTGCCTCTTTACGTTCGGTGATGTCGCTCAGCGTCGAGATCGACCCTACTACCTTGCCCTCCGCGTCGTGCTCGGGGGTGGAGCGCAGCATGACCCACACGACCTCGCCGTCGTGTCGTAGCAGCCGGTACTCGGTCGAGACCTCGATGTCTCTCACGATTGCACGACGTAGAAGCTCCGTGACGCGGTCGCGGTCGTCAGGATGAATCGACTGCAGCCAGCTATCGCCGGTGGCCTCGCGTATCGGAAGCCCGGATATTTCTTCGATCCAGGTGTTGCCGAAGGTAAAGGCGCCGGCGGCATCGGCCTGAACTATGCCCACTGGTGAGGCCGCCAAGATGGTGGACAGATGCTGCTCGCTCTCGCGCAGGGCCTGCTCGGCTTGCCGGCGGGCGCTTACGTCTTGCACCGACCCGGCGCTTCGGCGCCGTGTTCCGTCGTCGTTGAAGTCGAGGTGGGCGGTGGTACGCAGAGTCTTTACCCTGCCGTCCGGCATCAAGATCCGGTACTCCATCGTGGCGGGTCCGGGCGATCGGAAAGTGGGAGTCAGCTCGGCGGCAATGCGGTCACGATCGTCTGGATGGATACGCTCGACAAACTGGTCGGTGGTCAAGGGGCCGTCGGCGCGGTTCCTCTCGAAGATGCGATACATCTCCTCCGACCAAGAAATCGTTCGAGTCTCGAAAACCCACTCCCAGCTTCCCAGCTTGGCAGTGTACTCGGCTTCCGCCAGCATCGAGGCGCTTGCACGGATCTCGGCATCCCGGCTTTGGATCTGCTCGAGCATCTCGTTGAAGGCTTTGGTCAATGTCCCGAGCTCGTCTCGGCTGATCTCCTCGGCGCGCACGCTGTAATCGCGTCTCTCGGTTATGTCGCGGGCGGTGCGCAACAGCTCGTTTACCGGTTCGGTTATCACGCCCTCCAGACGGGAGACGCCGAGGCCGGCGACGATGAACGAGAGGAGCAATACCACTGCGGTGGTGGCCACATAGTTGCGGAAGCGCTCGGCAACGTCTCTGAGGTCGCGACGGACGTAGACGGTGCCGATGCGACGCTCGCCGAGCACGATGGGGCTGAAGACCTCGGCCTCTCCGCCCACGATTCGAGATTCTTGATCCCGG
>PIVZ01000172.1 GCA_003354045.1 bacterium | reverse complement strand
ATCGTGACCGGGGAACCGGTAGCCGGCCAAGGGTATGATCTTGCCACAGCCCGAGACCGGCAAGATCGCATGATGGTTCGTCTCGGCGAGCCATCCACCGACCGCTACCGCCGCTGGCGGCACAGTGCTAAGGATGCTCCGCCGGCACGAGCATTCTGACGGCCCTGGACCCGCATGAGCAAAGGCGCGAAGATAGTCGTTTCCATTCTGGCAGTGTTGCTCCTGGCCTACGGCACATACTTTCTGGCCAAGGGCGCTCCGATAGCCTCGGCCTACACCGCCAAGATCCTGTGCTCGGCAGTTTTCGTTGCCGGCAGGGACGTCGCGCAGGTGCTCGACGAGGATCTCGAAGCGTTCGGCTACATCTCTGCTTCCGTAGATTTCGATACGTTTTCGGTGACGGCTTCGTTACTCGGCCTGGGCGAGCGTCGCGCAGTGTACCAACCCGGGCTCGGCTGTACACGGCTCGAACACATAGACACGCCCTTGCCCTGGGCAGCCGCCGCGTTTGCCACCGACCGGTTGCTTGCCGGCTCGAAGAACACGCGTGGGCGCAACTGGCCAGGCGGCGACCTCGACGCCGAAGCCGGTCCGGACGCCGACATCGACCGCCGGACCCTCGAGGGCGCTCTCGCGCATGCCTTTCTCGAAGACGACTCCGGGGTTCTGCGCCGTACTCGTGCCGTAGTCGTCGTCAACCGCGGGCGTATCGTGGCCGAGCGCTACGCCGGAGGCTTCTTCGAGGACACGCCGCTGATTGGCTGGTCGATGACCAAGAGCATCACCAACGCACTGGTCGGTATTCTCGTACGCCAGGGCAAGCTCGACGTGCATGCCCCGGCTACAGTCGGCGAATGGCAGGCACAAGACGATCCGCGCCGCGCGATCACTCTCGACCAGCTCATGCGCATGAGCAGCGGACTTCGCTTCGACGAGGGTTACGACGGTCCCTTCAACGATGCCGTCGCGATGCTCTTCGGCGCCACCGATGCCGCCGCCTTCGCCGCAGCCCAACCGCTGGACTTCGTCCCGGACACGCATTGGTCCTACTCGAGCGGCACCACCAACATAATCTCGCGCATCGTCCGCGAGGCAGCCGGTGGACCGCATCCCTACTACCTGTCCTTCCCCCAGCGTGAGCTGTTCGACCGAATCGGCATGCACAGCGCAGTAATGGAGCCGGATACGTCCGGGACCTTCGTCGGATCCTCGTTCAGCTACGCAACGGCACGCGACTGGGCCCGCTTCGGCATGCTCTATCTCAACGACGGAGTGTGGGAAGGCGAGCGCATACTGCCGGAAGGCTGGATCGACTACACCCGCCGGCCGACACCGACCGCGCCTCGCGGTCAGTATGGCGCCCAGTTCTGGATGGACGCCGGGTACGGGCCCGAGCGTGAACACAGGCGCTGGTCGGAGCTGCCGGCCGATGCCTACTTCGCTTCCGGGTACGAGGGGCAGAGCGTAATGATCGTCCCGAGCCGCGACACCGTGATCGTCCGGCTCGGGCTGAGCCAGACCGACGAGGCCTGGGACCCCGGAGCCTTCGCAGTCGAGGTCTTACAGGCCCTACCCTAGCCCCGTTTGACCCTCCTCGAAGTCGATGTTGTCTTTCGCAGCCAAGCGGAGGATTGATATGGCGATGTTGCTAAATCGTTTGCGCCTCACAGTCGCGGCTTCAGCGGTCGTGGCACTTCTACTTGCCGGTGCATCCTGTGAGGCCCCGTCACAACCGACCGTCGGTCTTCACGAAGCAGCCAAGCTCGGCGACGAGGAGCAACTGCGCCTGCATGTAACCACAAAGGGCGATCTCGACGAGCGCAACAATCGCGGCCGCACGGCGCTGCATCAGGCCGCGTGGGCCGGCCAGGGCGGTGCGGCGCGTGTCTTGATCAACGGCGGCGCGGACATCGACTCGACCGACAACGTCGGGGAGACGCCGCTGCACGTGGCCGCCTGGCACGGTTCCGAAGAAATCGTGCTCATGTTGGTGACCGCCGGGGCAAACGTCAACGCAAAGGACGAGTCTCTATTGACTCCGCTGCATAAAGCGGCAGCCGCGGGCTACGTTGGCATGGTCGACGTGCTAGTCGGTGCCGGTGCTGAGCTCAACGCGAAGGATGAGCGTAAGCGCGATACGCCGCTGCACGCGGCGGTCCGTGCCGGCCAGCTGGAGGTGGTCAAGTCATTGGTCGCCCACGGCGCTAATATCCGGGCACGGGCCCAGCGCGGCTTGACCCCGCTCAAGCTCGCCCGCATGGCACGCCAGTCAGAGGTCGCGAGCTACCTGCTCGAGCAGATCAAGGGCGACACGCCACCGCAATGAGAGCCCACGCAGACGGGCGTCGTTGCCCCCGATGGCCCTCCAACCGGGCTACGACGGCAGATACCGGCATATCGCCCGTTGTAGCCGATCGCGTAGTGAGACATGGACTCTAGCCTGTCGAACGGACGCAAGTCTTGAAGCGGCTGCTGCGCGGAGAGAGAGGGGTGCCGCTCCTCGAGTACACGTTGCTGGTCGTGATCATCGGTCTGGCAGCCTTCGCTGTGGCGCAGGCGATCGGAACGGTGCTGGCAGCCACGTTAGGCAAGGTGATGTTCGAGCCGATCTAGCCGGCGCGAATCGCATCGCGAACCAACGGGCCAGGGTCCTGGCACAGCTCTGAATTCAGATTCGCGGCCGACCCGCGCGACCGTCAGTCGTAGGCGCGGGTGAGCGCCTGGGTGCCGAGATCGCCGCCAGAGCCTTCGTCCAGCTCGGCCACCGCTTCGAACAGATAGGAGGCCAGCTCGGTTCCGGCGAGTGGCGGGCCCTTGCCGGCATCGTTGGATTGCCTGATCAAGCCCAGATCCTTGATGAGATGCTTGATCATGAAGCCGGGAGCGAAGTCCTTGGCGATGACGCGAGGGCCGAGCTTCTCGAGAGCCCACGAGCCGGCCGCTCCGCTCTTGCACACCTGCACTACGAGCGCAGGATCTACGCCGAGGGTCTCGGCCAGACGAAGCGCCTCGGTAAGTGCGGTCATGTGCAGTGCGGCCAGTATCTGATTGCAGAGCTTTACGGCCTGGCCGGAGCCAAGCGGCCCGCAGTGGTGGACGTTGCTACCGACCACCTCCAGCAAAGGCCTGGCCTCTTCGAAGTCCGAGGGCTCACCGCCGACCATGACCGTGAGTGTTCCGGCACGAGCGCCGACGTCGCCGCCCGAGACCGGCGCATCGAGAAAGCGCAACCCGCGCGCCGCAAGATCGGAGCCCACTGAACGGGCCGCGACCGGACCGATGGTGCTGAAGTCGATCACCAGAGCGCCCGTAGCCGCATGATCGATGACTCCCGGGAGACCCGCCTCTTCGGTGTCGCCTTCACCCTCACCGGAGCTGTCGGCGGCTCGCCTTCCGAGTAGAACCGCCTCGACGTCCGGCCCGTCGGAAACGCAGCCCATTACGATCTCGGCATCGGAGACCGCCTCGGCAATGGAAGCGACGACCGCAGCGCCGGCCTCCTCGGCCACTTTGACGCCAGCGCTTCCCGGCGTGCGGTTCCACACCGTCACGTTGTAATCGGCCCTGGCCAGATTGGCCGCCATCGGCGCACCCATCAGGCCCATTCCCAAGAACGCGATGCGTCTCAACATCAATCTCGCCGTATCTCGGTCCGGCCACTCATGTAGGGACGCAGCACTTCCGGAATCTCGATGCTACCGTCTTCGCGCTGGTAGCTCTCGAGCAACGCGATGAGTACGCGGGGGAGCGCCAGCGCCGACCCATTGAGCGTGTGCACCAAGCGCGGACGGTCCGTGCCCGAGCGGAAACGAATGTTGGTGCGGCGGGCCTGGAAGTCGGTGAAGTTCGAGCAGGAGCTGACCTCGAGCCACTCCTTGCAACCCGGCGCCCACAGCTCGATGTCGTACTTCATGGCGGCCACGAAGCTGAGGTCGCCGGTGCACATCTGCACGATGCGACGCCTGAGGCCGAGCCGGCCGGCCACAGCCTCGGCATCGGCCAGCAGGCCCTCGAGCTCCGCGTCCGAGCTCTCGGGATCGACGAACTTGACGAGCTCCACCTTGTCGAACTGGTGCCCGCGCTTTATGCCGCGCACGTCGCGACCGGCCGACATTTTTTCGCGCCGGAAGCACGGCGTGTAGGCAACGTGGCGTATGGGCAGGGCGTCGGCGTGGAGGATCTCGTCGCGGTAGAGGTTGGTTACCGGGACCTCCGCGGTGGGAATGAAGTAGAAATCGTCTTCGGCGTCTCGGTAGAGATTGTCCCCGAACTTCGGCAGATTGCCGGTACCGTAGAGACAGTCCTCGCGCACCATGGCCGGCGGATAGACCTCCGCATAGCCATGATCGAGCGTGTGCAGATCGAGCATGAAGGTTATGAGGGCGCGCTGCAGGCGGGCGCCCTCCCCTTTCAAGACGTAGAATCGCGAGCCCGAGATCTTCACCCCGCGGTCGAAATCGATGATCCCGAGAGCCTAGCCGAGCTCCAAGTGCGGCTTGGGCTCGAAGTCGAAGGTGCGCGTCTCGTCCTCGCTACGAAGCATGATGTTGGCGCTCTCGTCAGGCCCCGGCGGCACGTCCGGGTGCGGCAGGTTGGGCAGCCGCAGCATGCGAGCGCGAAAGTCGTCTTCGACCTCGGAGAGATTCTTCTCGGCCGCGACCATTTTCTCACCCAGCGCGCGGACCTCGGCCTTGGCGGCCTCGGCCTCGGGAGCCCCCTTCATGGCGCCTATGCGCTTCGAGGCCTGCTTGCGCTCGGCGCGCATCGACTCGACGGAGGCGATCAGCTCACGCCGGCGCTTGTCCACATCGAGTACAGCCTGCACCTCGGCGGCCTCGCAGCCGACCTGGGCAAGCCTTTCCTTGGATAAATCGGGCTGCTCGCGCAGCAAACGAATGTCGAGCATGGTGGGGTCGTCCTCTAATAGCCGAGGTCGCAGTCAAAGGCATTCCGGACGTGGGTGCAAGCCAGGGTGCCGCCGTCTACCGCGATGACGTCGAAGCGGACCGGGCGGTCGAGCAGGCGCTCACGTGCGAGAAAGTGCCACGCCACGCGCGCTATCCGTCTCTGCTTGCGGCGATCCACGGCCTCCAACCCGTCGAAGGGCTCGTGCCTGAGCTTCACCTCCACGACCACGACCGTGGGCCCGTCGCGGGCGACGATGTCGATCTCCCCGGCCCGCGTCCGCCAGTTGCGGCACAGGATCTCGTAGCCACGGCCCTCGAGGTGGGCTGCCGCTGCGTCCTCCCCACGGGCCCCGAGAAGCTGCCGCCGTCCTGCCACACCCGGGATCGTCGGCCAGCCGCCCTTGCACGGTCAATGACAGGCACGGCATAGGCGGGGCCGGTCCGCGCTAGCGACCCTGCCGGGTCCGTGTTAATCGTGCGGCAATGAAGATCACCCACCAGGACGTGCGCCACGTAGCGGCTCTGGCGCGGCTCGAGCTCGAGGAAGGCGAAATCGAGCAGCTTGCCGAGGACATGAGCTCCATACTCTCGTACATCAAGAAACTCGACGAGCTCGACACCGAGACCGTCGAGCCGACTTCGCACGTGGTGGCCATGAGCACGCCCTTCCGCGAGGACAGCCTGTCCTGCGAGTCACAGCCCGATAAGTGGCTCAGCAACGCGCCGCACCGCAAGGACAACTTCTTCGTTGTTCCGAGCATCATCGAATAAGCCCTGGCCGGCGGCTTGATGGACAAGCTCAACGAACTGACTATCGAAGAGGCATCGCGCCTCCTGCACGCTGGTGACATTTCCTCGCTGGAGCTCACGGAGGCGTGCCTCCGACAGATCGAGAAGACCGACACCGAGATCGGCAGCTTCCTGGAGCTGACGGCAGAGCTGGCGCGTGAGCAGGCGCGTGCTGCCGACACCCGCCTGAACGGCAGCGACGGCGTCCACCCGCTCACTGGCATCCCGATCGGACTGAAGGACCTCTTCCTGACCGAGGGCGTGCGCACGACCTGCGCGTCGAAGATCCTCGAGAACTTCTCGCCGGCCTTCGACAGTACGGTGGTGGCGCGGCTGCGCGAGGCGGGCGCGGTCATCGTCGGCAAGCTCAACATGGACGAGTTCGCGATGGGCTCCTCGTGTGAGAACTCGGGCCTTGGACAGACGAGTAACCCGTGGAATCTCGCCCGCGTGACCGGCGGGTCGTCTGGAGGATCGGCCAGCAGCGTGGCCGCTCGTCAGGTGCTCGGCGCCTACGGCACCGACACCGGCGGCTCGATCAGACTTCCGGCATCCTACTGCGGAGTGGTCGGCATGAAGCCCACCTATGGGCGCGTGAGCCGCTACGGGGTCATCGCGTTTGCCTCTTCTCTAGACCAGGTCGGTCCGTTCGCTACCACCACTCGCGGCGCGGCAATGCTGCTACGGACGGTCGCCGGCAAGGACCCTCTCGATTCTACCTCCATCGATACGCCGGTCCCGGACTACGTCGAGGCCGTGGGTGGCAACCTCGAGGGCGTCACAATCGGCGTACCCGGCGAGTACTTCGTAGAAGGGATCGAGCCCGACGTAGACGCTGCCGTACGCACGGCCATCGGGCAACTCGAACAGTTGGGCGCGAAGGTCGTCGAAATCGAACTACCGCACACCGAGTATGCAGTAGCCACCTACTACGTGGTGGCCACCGCCGAGGCATCCTCCAATCTCGGTCGCTACGATGGCGTTCGCTACGGTGTGCGCAGAGGAGAAGAAGACGGTCTGCTGGAGATGTACGGCAAGACGCGCGACGGCGGCTTCGGCCCCGAGGTCAAGCGCCGCATCATGCTCGGCACCTACGCGCTCTCGGCCGGCTACTACGACGCCTACTACTTGAAAGCCATGAAGGTACGCACGCTGATCCGCGGCGACTTCGAGCGGGCCTTCGAGAAGTGCGACGCCCTGGCAATGCCGACTTCTCCTGCAACGGCCTTCGAGATCGGTGCGCGCATGGGCGATCCCTTGCAAATGTACCTGAGCGACATCCTGACCATCTCCGTCAACCTTGCCGGCCTGCCTGGCCTGTCCCTGCCCTGCGGCTTCGATGGCAACGATCTGCCGATCGGGCTTCAGCTGGTGACTGCGCCTCTGGCCGAGCCGACGCTGTTCAAGGTCGCGGCGGCCTTCGAAGACGCCACCGATTACAGCAAGCGTATGCCGGAGATCGCCCGATGAGCCATTACGAGAGTGGCAACTGGGAGGCGGTGATCGGGCTCGAGGTGCACGTGCAGCTAGCCACGGTCACCAAGTTGTTCTGCGGCTGTTCGGCGGCTTTCGGCGCCGGCCCCAACGAGCACACCTGCCCGGTGTGCACGGGGATGCCGGGAGTGCTGCCCGTGCTCAACCGCAAGGCGGTTGACTATGCGATCCGCGCCGCGCTGGCCACCAACTGCCGGGTGAACCGGATAAGCCGTTGGGCACGCAAGAACTACTTCTACCCCGATCTCCCCAAGGCCTACCAGATAACGCAGTTTGAACAGCCCTATTGCGAACACGGGAGCGTGACCATCGACGTCGACGACATGCAGCGCACCATCCGGCTCACGCGCATCCACATGGAAGAGGACGCCGGCAAGAACATTCACGACCCGCGCTCCGATTCATCGTTCGTGGATTTGAACCGCGCCTGCGTTCCCCTCCTCGAGATCGTCAGCGAGCCGGATGCGCGCAGCGGAGCCGAGGCGGCCGCCTACATGCGTAAGATACGCACGATAGTGCGCTATCTCGGCATCTCGGACGGCAACATGAACGAGGGCAGCATGCGCTGCGACGCCAACGTCTCGCTGAGAAAGCGCGGCGTAGAAGAACTCGGCACGCGCACCGAGACCAAGAACTTGAACAGCTTCCGCGCGGTCGAAAAGGCGATCATCCACGAGATCGAGCGCCAGGCCGAGGTCCTCAATGGCGGCGGCACGATAGTGCAGGAGACCCGTCTATGGGACGCCGACCGGGGCGTCACGCGTCCCATGCGCAGCAAGGAAGAGGCCCACGACTACCGTTACTTCCCGGAGCCGGACCTCCTGCCCCTGGAGATCGACGAGGAGTGGATCGAAGCGATCCGCTCGGAGCTGCCTGAGCTGCCCGATGCCCGCCGCCAGCGTTTCGTGTCCGAGTACTCCCTGCCCGAATACGACGCCGCGGTGCTCACGACGAGCAAGGAACTGGCCGACTACTACGAAGCGGCGCTACGGGTCCACGACAATCCCAAGGCGCTCTCGAACTGGGTGATGGGTGACGTCATGCGGGTGGCCAACGAGGCGGCGGCCGGCTCCGAGTCGGAGGCCGATTACACGGAGCTAGCGGTCAGCCCCGAAAACCTCGCGGCCATGGTCAAGCTGATCGACGACAAGACGATCAGCGGCAAGATCGCCAAGCAGGTGTTCCCGAAGATGGTGGAGACGGGAGAGGCCCCCGGCACCATCGTCGAACGCGAGGGACTCGTCCAGGTTACCGATGAGGGCGCCATTGCCGAGGTGATCGACGGTGTGCTCGCGGCCAACCAGGACAAGGTGGCCGAGTATCGCGGCGGCAAGGACAAGCTGCTGGGCTTCTTCGTAGGCCAGGTCATGAAAGCCAGCGGCGGCAAGGCCAACCCCCAGCTCGCAAACAAGCTGCTCAAAGAAAAGCTGTCCGAATAGGGAGGGGTCAAGTCGCGGCTTTCGACTTCTCCCTTTGGGGAGAAGT
>PIVZ01001637.1 GCA_003354045.1 bacterium | reverse complement strand
AGCGCCCACTCCTCGATCTGCGAGATACTGCTGCTCTGGTGGCACTGTGCGCAGAGCGAGACCGACTCGCCGTCGACCAGGTGGGTCGCGTAGTTCAGGTCGGGACGGTGGGCGTTGAAGTCCGGGCCCATCGCGCCGTGGCAGGACTCACACTGTACGCCCTCGAGGGCCATGCGGCGATCGGCCGCCTCGTCGCCCTCTACACCGAAGTAGTCATCGTAGCCGTAGGTGTCCGGTCCGTAGACCGCGATCTCCGTTTCGCCGAATGAGACGTCGGAGTCCCAGCCGGTCGTGTGGCACTGGAGACAGTAGGGATTCGTCTGGTCGGCGGCATCGAGGCCGTCGTACGCGTTCGTGTGGTGGGTCGCAAGGACCGTCGCCACAATGTCCGAGTGGCAGTGCATGCAGGCCGCGCCCTTGTCACCCTGGTAGCTGTAGGGTGAGCTTGTGGCATCATCGCCGTCGGTACCTGCGGGGCCCGCCGGTCCCGTCTCCCCTTCCAAACATCCAAACAGGA
>PIVZ01001636.1 GCA_003354045.1 bacterium | reverse complement strand
CTCGGCCTGTATGAGTTGCCTCGTCGGTCCGGGGAGGCGCACCTCTATAGGCTGACACACCCGCTTGCCGAGGTCGTTCTCGCCAGGGCGAAGGCGAGAGACCTCCCGCCAGCCGAGGTTTGCTTCGACTATGATGACCACGAAGGCAAGGTCACGACGCTGGAGCCACTTCGCGGCAAGGCCGGCTGGTTAACGGTCACGCAATTCACCGTTGAGTCTCTCGATTACCCCGAGGATCACCTTGTCTTCGCGGGCTCCGTGGACTCCGGCGAGTCGTTCGACGAAGACTCTGCGCGTCGGCTCTTGACTCTGCCCGGAAGCGTTACCGGCGAAACGGGCGGGTCGCCATCAACGGCCGCCGACCTCTCCGCGTTCACGCGTACGCGTCAGGAATCGATCCAGCGGGCAATCTCCGAGCGCAATGCCCGCTTCTTCGAGGCCGAGGCCGAAAAGCTTGAAGGCTGGTCCGATGACCTCAAGCTCACGTTAGAGCGAGAAGTCAAAGAACTAGATCGCC
>PIVZ01000756.1 GCA_003354045.1 bacterium | reverse complement strand
CGAGCGTCTCGCGTCACTGCCGCAGCCGGCGGTCGAGGTCGAAGACGAGACCGAGATGCTCAAGCGCGTAATCCGTCAGCTCGCCAAGGCAAGGAGGCTCGCCGCCAAGATAGAAGAAGCCGGCGAGACGGCGGCGGCAGAAAAGGCGAAGCTGACCGGCAAACTCCTCAATGGGCTGCGCGCCCTGCCGATTCACGAGGGACAGGTGACCACGGTGGTTTCGGTCATACGTGCCGCCCAGGAGCACGTCCGCGAGCATCAAGGCACGATCGCGCGCGCCGAACGCAGGACCGGCCGCGGAGCAGGCCAGATAGTGGAGCTGGCCGGACAGATTGGCGTCGATCGGACCACGGACCAGCGCATCTGCGGTACGCTGCGCATGAACGCCGATGCAATCAAGGAGACGGCCGAGAGCATCCACGTGGCCAATGAGTGGATCGATGACCTGCTCGAACGGTGCGCCATGACAGCCGAGAACCTGGAAGAGCTGGTTTCCGAGCTAGACCGGGCTGAACGCTCGGCGGAAGGGGCCAAGGCGGCATTGGTGGAGGCGAACCTGCGCCTGGTCGTCTCGATAGCCAAACGCTACAACAATCGCGGTCTCCAATTCCTCGACTTGATTCAGGAGGGGAATATCGGGCTCATGAAGGCGGTGGACAAGTTCGAGTACCGCCGCGGCTACAAGTTCTCGACTTACGCCACCTGGTGGATCCGCCAGTCGATCACGCGCGCCATAGCCGACCAGGCGCGCACCATCCGCATCCCGGTGCACATGATCGAGTCGATCAACAAGCTGATCCGGGCCACCAGGGAGTTCGTGCAGGACAACGGCCGCGAGCCGACGACGGCGGAGCTGAGCAAACTGGTGGACTTGCCGCCAGAGCGTGTGAAGAAGGTCCTCAAGATCGCTCGCGAGCCGGTATCGCTCGAGACTCCCATCGGTGACGAAGAAGATAGCCATCTCGGCGATTTCATAGAAGACCACAAAGCCGTGGCGCCGCCGGATGCCATCGTAAATAGCGACCTTTGCGATCAGACGAAGAAGGTCCTGGCTTCTCTCACCCCGCGTGAGGAGCAGGTTTTGCGCCTTCGGTTTGGAATTGGCGAAAAAACCGACCATACACTAGAAGAAGTGGGGAGCCAGTTCTCGGTGACACGGGAGCGTATACGGCAGATCGAGGCCAAGGCTCTGCGCAAGCTCAGACTTCCGAGTCGTAGTAAGAAGCTCAAGGGCTTCGTGAATTGAAGCTGGCTGCGGGGCCCATAGCTCAGTTGGTTAGAGCAGGGGACTCATAATCCTCTGGTCCCAGGTTCGAGTCCTGGTGGGCCCACCACCATAGACGCGCGGAGAAGAAGAGAACTTGTCATCGCAGTTGGAGACGCTATTCAGGTTACAGGAGATCGACCTGGGGCTTCTCGAGAAGCTGCGTGAGATCGAAAGCTACGAGGGCTTACTGGCCAAGCGGCGCAAGGCGATGGAAGCCTGCAACGGCCGCATCCAAGAACTTACCGGCACCCGCAAGCAACTCGTAAACGAGCGGGCCATTGCCGAGCGGCAGGTGTTGGAGCGTCAAGACCTACTCAGGCAGAAGCGCCAACGACTGCAGAAGGTGCGCACCGACCGTGAGTTGCGCGCGAGCGAGGGAGAGGTCCATTCGCTGATCGAAGAGATAGAGACCGCCGAAGAGCAGCTCCTCGAGCTGATGGCTCGCGTGGAAGAGCTCGAGGCCAAGATAAGCACCGAGAGGGCCGAGTACAGCGACCTCGAGCAGGCCGACCACCGCCATGTCAACGAGGATGCCGAGCGCATAGAACAACTGCGACGCGATTTGGCCGACGCAAAAGGTGGCCGTGACGGCGTAGCGGCTGAGCTCGAAGCCCCGGTGCGTAAACGCTACGACCTGATTCATCAGCGCCGTGGTGGGCTGGCAGTGGTAAAGGTGAAGGACGGCTGTTGTGCCGGCTGCCACATGCGCGTGCCGCCGCAGACTTTGATCGAGATCATGAAGACCGCCGCCGTCCGCCTCTGCCCGAGCTGTCAACGTATCCTCTTCGTCTCCCAACCCGAGTAAGAAGAAGAGGGGGTCAAGTCGCGGCTTTCGACTTCTCCCTTAAGGGAGAAGTC
>PIVZ01001635.1 GCA_003354045.1 bacterium | reverse complement strand
AGAGATTGAGTTTGCCGGGCTGGAGCCGGGCGAAGAAGAAACCCTGAAGGAAGAGCGCACCCGCATGGTGAATCAATGGCGATCGCTCGGCTCGATACCCGCAGTCCTCGAGTCACGCGTCTACTTCCTGACTGACGACAACGTGCAGATACCATCACCGCGCTACGCTCAGATCATCGCCAAGGTCTCACGACTCCTGCACCCGGAGCAAGACGGTGGGTAACGATACCGCCGGAAAACTGAGCCTCACCGATCTCCGATTCGGCTTCGCAGACAAGCCGAACTTCCTCGGCCCGATCTCGCTGACGATCAACAGCGGCCAGTGCTGGGCCGTCGTCGGACCCAACGGAGCCGGCAAGAGCACCCTCCTGCGACTCATGGCCGGCCTGCACAAACCACTCGCCGGCGCCATCCGACTCGGCGACCACGACATCGCCGGACTGCCCGACCGGCAACGAGCCCGTCGTATCGCCTTCGTGCCCCAGCAACCGCCGAGCGATCTCGACATGACCGCCCG
>PIVZ01001634.1 GCA_003354045.1 bacterium | reverse complement strand
AACAGCCTTCCTTCAACGAACAGGGCTACGGCTACGGGACATTCAGCGATCTGCTCGAGGACGCGGCGGGCCGGGGTCTCATAGAGATCGAGCGGGACGCGGGCGCCGGCGGCACCTACGTCGTGCGGGGTCTCAAGAGCAACGGCGGAAGCAAGAGAGGCAGATAGATGAGCACCGACTTCCGGGAGCGACTGGCGAAAGAGGTGATCCTGTTCGACGGGGCCATGGGTACATGCCTCTACCAGAGCGGCGTGCACCTCGGCAACTGCTTCGACATGCTCAACCTCAGCGACCCGGACCTCGTGCGGCAGATCCACGAGGACTACGTCACGGCAGGGGCTCACGTCATCCAGACGAACACCTTCGGCGCGAATTCGTTCAAACTCGGCCGTCACCACATCGCCGAGCAGATGGCGGAGATCAACCGGGCGGGAGTCGCTCTCGCCCGCGAGGCCGCGGGTTCCGTGGTCATGGTCGGCGCGTCAATCGGTCCGCTCGGCGTGAAGCTGGAGCCCTG
>PIVZ01000755.1 GCA_003354045.1 bacterium | reverse complement strand
GGTAGCGTACTATCGGATAGACGACGCTCCCGATCCATGCTGCCCCTACGCCTCCCAGCAAGTAATCGAGAAAGCTTCTTCGTGTGGTCTTGGTATCAAGAGCCCCTTCAGACATTTATTCTCCTCCGGCAGCGCCTTGTGAGGACGCTCATGCGGACCGATTCTCCTTCGATGTGTGGTCATATCGATGCATTATCAGTCCGACTGCTTTAGCAGCTCTTCCCTCTTAATCGGGCCATCTTTCAGGCTCGCCCCGTGACATTGGCGCACGCACCGCGGCTCGCTACCTCAACGAGTGTGGCTCATTTCTCGCGGCGTCGGTCTGCTTCGACTATTCGTGAAGAGGTAGCAGGTGATCGATTGCAAACAACGACGCGCGCCCGCGTCACTCACCTCACACTACTTCGCACCCCCTGGTGAGAAGCAGTACGCTCATTCATTCCACCACAACCTTCGCCTGCCAAACCGTCAGTAGACTGGGGAGCCGCATGTTAACTCCAACTACTCCCCCGCTCGGACGTCACACTCGGGTTGACGATGAGACGGGGTGATCCTGGCAGGTTGTGGTCCTCCCGCCTGACAGACCCTTTTTCATCGTTTGCCCGAGCCGTGCAGGCGCGGCGAAACGTACATGAAACTGCACAAATCGTGCCTCCCCCGTACGTCACGTGCACCTGCTTGCATGCGACGCTGCCACCGGCGCTCCTCTCTTAGATCATGGCCGTTTCGGCTACAAATAGGGGTCAAGAGTAAATGCGCGAGGCTGTGCAAGGTTCCCGCCGGTGCGAAACGGGGGCACCCTAGTTCTCTGCTTTGGGAAGGGGGTGGTCGTCGCTAATAGGCTGATTCAGCCTGCCTTTTGCGTAAACCGAGAGGTCGGACGACCATGACGGTTGCACCGTTACGCGGCGTTCACGGCCGGATATCGGGCTTTCGTTGCCGGGGACCGATTGTAGCAACGCTCATATTGGATATTAGCGTTACTGGCCGTGGATCGCCGCCCTCGGCGGCCCTGCCGCTACTACCGGCGATAACGAGGTGATGTCTCTCAGCCCCTTTCCAGGGCTTCTTTCATACGGCGAATGTCGCCGATGAACGACGAGAGCTCGGCCGGCACGACTCGCTTGGCGGCCCTGTAAATGACGAGCCAACCATCTCCGCCTTCCATCGACCATCCTTCCTCCGCGCCGAAGAAGTCGAGTACTCGCTGAGTAAAGAACTTACGGATGGCTGCCTCGTCAGAGCCGGTCAAGTGATAGGCAGAGGAAAAGTCGGGATGCGAATCGAAGTCCACATCGAGCACGCCGGCCATACTGGCCAGCCGGCGGAAGACGCCCTCGGGCGTCATGGTGAAGGTCGGTAAGGCATCAGCATCGAACTCCACGGCCGCTATCGTTTGATTGTAGGTCCGCGAGCTCTTGCCGCCGGATTCGGTGAATGAATAATCGAAGAACATCAGACCGTCGCCGCTGCGCATCACGTTGCGAGCGCGCCTGCTGTACCCGCGGGAGAAAAGCGGCAGGTCGCTGAAGTCTTCGTAGAAGAAAGCCGGGTCGTCCTCCATGAAATTCAGGCCTAACTTGAGCGACGCCTCCTTCAACACATCGCTCCGCCGACGCTCGTAGAAGTGGCGTCCGATCTGTACGACGAGAACGACAACCACCAGCACGGCGGGTATCAGCCAATTAACCCATCCTTCCATTCACTGCGCTCCTTGACGGATTAAACACCATGAGTTGCCCGATAGCCTACCACGAGGCACGGTCGAGCCGTATCCGCGGCGTAAGGTTTCAGTAGAGACCGAGCATGCGACCGGCCAGGGCTACTATGGCCAGAGTCAACACCGGGCGGATCACTCGTTCTCCGCCGCGCACGGCCACCCGCGCTCCTATGGCTCCTCCCGCGGCGAAGCCGACGCCGAGAGCGATACCCGGCAGCCACTCGATCTGTCCTTCGGCAATGAACACCGGCACCGCGAGAATCGTAAAGCAGAGAACGATGACCACCTTGACGCTGTTGGCGTGCACCAGGTCGAAGCCGGCGTAAGAGAGGGCCAGTACCAGAAATATGCCCACACCCGCTTGAAAGGCCCCTCCGTAGAGACCGATGGCCAGGAATACCAGGAAGGT
>PIVZ01000171.1 GCA_003354045.1 bacterium | reverse complement strand
CGTGTTCGCAGTCGGCGTTTGCGCCAATTCGGCAAGCCACCACAGAAGAGAGAGGGTTCGAGATTACGATGACCGAAACGAAATCAAAGCACATCGTCTGGCACGAAAGCACCGTCAGCAGAGAGGAGAGAGAGACAATCAACGGCCACCGCGGGTGCACTTTGTGGCTCACGGGCCTGTCGGGCTCGGGTAAATCGACTCTGGCGAATATGCTGGAGAAGGCGCTGTGGGAACGCGGCGCAAGATCCTACGTGTTGGACGGCGATAACGTGCGCCATGGTCTCAACAAAGATCTCGGTTTCTCTCCCGAGGACCGCAACGAGAACATCCGCCGCATCGGCGAGGTCGCCGCTCTTTTCACGGATGGCGGGATCATCAATATCACCGCCTTCATCTCCCCCTACCGCGCGGACCGGGATCAGGCCCGTGCCTGTGGCGCGGACGGTGCATTCGTGGAGGTATTCGTGGACTGCGACCTCGATGAATGCGAGCGGCGTGACCCCAAGGGCCTCTACAAGAAGGCACGCGCCGGAGAGATCCCCGAGTTTACAGGGATTTCAGCCCCTTATGAGGCGCCCGAGAAGGCCGAGCTCACCATCAACACGACCAAGAGCACGCCCGAGGCGAACGTCGCTGAAATCCTCGGCTATATGGAAGCTAGCGGGTTCCTGTCGCGCTAGCGCTTACTCCGGCGTGACATAAGCGGCGGCTATACCGCCATCGACCAGGAAGTCGGTCCCGGTCACGAAAGAAGACTCGTCGGAAGCCAGGAATACGGCCGCCTGGGCAATTTCTTCGGCACGGCCGAGCCGGCCGACCGGTATGTGAACGAGGCGGCGCGCCTTGGCCGCCTCGTCTCTCATGAGATCGGCCAGTAGCGGCGTATCTATCGGTCCCGGACACAGGGCATTGGCCCTTATTCCACGTCGTGCGTACTCCACCGCTATCTCGCGAGTGAGTGCGAGAACTCCCCCCTTGCTCGCCGTGTAGGCGCTCTGAGACACCGCCGCGCCGACGATGGCTACGAAGGAAGCCGTGTTTATGATCGACCCCCCACCGCCTGCCAGCATTGCGGGAATCGCATACTTGCAGCCCAGGTAGACGCCCTTGAGGTTCACGTCGATCACCAGATCCCAGATGTCCTCATCGGTGTCGGTCACGGAAACGTCCCGTTCGTGGAAGATCCCGGCATTGTTGAACATGACGTCGAGGCGGCCGCGATTCGCGAGCACACCTTCCACGAGACCTTCCATCTCGGTGCCTCGGGTCACGTCTACGGCAACGGCACTTGCCTGAAGCCCTTTGGCGACGAGCTCATCCGCGACCCGGCGTGCCCTTTCGCCGTCACGGTCGGCGACAACTACATGCGCCCCCTGTCCGGCAAACTCACGGCAGGTAGCGGCTCCGATGCCGCCGGCCCCCCCCGTCACGATAGCCACCTTGCCTTCGAGTCTCATCGTCCTTGCCTCCGTTCCTCGTCGCTATCCGCGGCCGCGTATGCTGCCGAGGCCCTGGCAAAGGCCCCGAATATCGCCTGCTGCTTCTCGTTTACCGCGGCATCGAGCTCGGGGTGCCATTGTACGCCGAGCACCCAGCCGGGAGCACCCTCGTGCTCGACGGCCTCGACCACCCCGTCGGCCGCATGGGCCACGCCGAGTAGGCCCGCGCCCAGGCGGTCCACTGCCTGGTGGTGCCACGACATCACTCCCATCTGCCCCGCGCCGACTATTTCTGCCAGCAGAGAACCCTGGTCCACCTCCACCTGGTGTGCGACCGGCTCACGTGGAGGCAGCCGGTGGACGACCGCTTCCCCGTAGCGCTCCGGCAGGTGCGGCACCAGCGTACCCGCCAGCGCCACGTTGAGGATCTGCATGCCGCGGCAGATCGCGAGCAGCGGCAGACCGCCTGCCAGGCACTCCGAGGCAAGGGCGATCTCGAAGCCGTCGCGTTCGCGATCGACGAAGTAGTTCGAATCGTGGGGACTCCCACCATATGCCGCGGGATCGAGATCGCCGCCGCCGGCCAGAACCAGGCCGTCCAGCCTTGCCAAACAGGCTTGCGCCTGGCCGCCTACCAGCAATACCGGCTGCAAACCGGCCGCTCGCAACTGATCGATGTATTCGCGCGGAAGCGAGTAGTTATTCGTCGCGCTACCGGGTGGGGTGTAGGCGGTGATGCCGACCACTATCGGCGCGTCAGTCCGCATTGGTCACCACGCGGGGTCAGCCTCTTTCGAGAAAGCGCCGCCGCTCCCAGCTGGTGACCGTGCGACGGAACTTGTCCAGCTCGACCTCGGCGAAGTGGGCGTAGTGCCCCACTACTTCCTCGCCGAAGGTCTTGTGGATGAACTCGCTGGCCCGAAACTCATCGAGGGCCTCCTCGAGGGTTCCCGGGACCGCAGGAAGCTCGGCTGCGCCATAGGCGTCCCCAACGAAGGCCGGCGGAGGATCGATGCGTCTTTCGATACCATCGAGACCGGCCGCCAGCAGCGCCGCCATTGCCAGATACGGATTGGCGTCGCCGCCCGGAATCCTGCACTCGACGCGTACGGACTTCCCATGACCGACGACACGAAAGCCGGTGGTGCGATTGTCGTACGACCAGGCAACTGCGGTGGGTGCGAAGCTACCGGCAACGTAGCGCTTGTATGAGTTGACATTGGGCGCGAAGAACAGTGTCGATTCGCGCGCGTGCTCGAGCAGCCCACCCAGGTACCAGCACATGAGCTGAGAGCAGGCCACATCGGTCCCCGGCAACGTGGCATCTTCCCCTGCAAAGGCGGCGCCGCCCGTGCGTGAGTCCCAGAGGCTCGAGTGAATGTGCAGGCTGTTTCCCGCCAGCTGCTCGTTCATCTTGGCCATGAAAGTCACTGCGAGGCCTTGCAGGATGCCGACCTCCTTGGCCGCTTGCTTGTAGATGCAGTGCCTGTCGGCCATCTCGAGAGTCTCGGCGTAACGGAGGTTGATCTCGTGTTGGCCGGGCCCCCACTCTCCCTTGCTGAACTCCACCGGGATCGCCGAAGCATCCATCGCGTTGCGGATGGCCCCGACCAGCGGCTCCTCGCGCAGTCCGTGCAGCGTGTGGTAGTCCTCTACGTACCAGCCGAAGGTCTCGAGATTGTCGAAGTTCTTGCGCTCGGCCTCCTCGAAGCTGTCGCGCAGCACGAAGAACTCGAGCTCCGAGCCGGCCTTGGAGACGTAGCCGGCCTCGGCGGCGCGCGCCACTTGTCTCTTGAGAACTTGCCGCGGCGCGATCGAGACGGGCTCCCCGTCTTTCTCGTCGAAGAGGTCGCATAGCACCAGGGCCGTCTTCTCCAGCCAGGCCGCCATGCGAAACGAGGACGGATCGGGCCGAGCGACGAAATCGCCGTAGCCCTTCTCCCACGACGTGAAGGCGTAGCCGGGAACCGGGTCCATCTCCATGTCGCAAGCCAGGAGGTAGTCGCAACAGTGGATGCCGCCGTCGAGGACGTCTGAAACGAAGAAATGCCCGGTGATGCGCTTGCCCATCAGACGGCCATACATGTCCGGAAATACCGTCACGACGGTCTCCACGTCGCCTGCCTCGATGAGTCGGATGAGTTCTTCGGTCTCCAATCTGCCTTTCATGCCTGCCTCCCGCATGGGTTCGTGCTGCTTTACACCAATTGGCGGGTCACTCTCAAACGGGGGGCCTCGAAAGAGCGCGTTTGAATATTGCCATGTGTCTGGTTATCAATCGCGATCCTGCCGGCTAGGTTGGACGCCGTGACTGGCCCGCGGCAACGGGAGTATATCAGCATGCCCAGTGGAGGTGGTCGATGAGAAAATCGAAAAAACGGACTCTGTGCGCAGCGCTTGTGACGGTCTTCGGTCTGGGGCTCATTGCGGCCGACGCTGATGCCGGCGGCAAGATCACCGGCAAGGCCACGTTCGAGGGTACCCCACCCGCGCGGCGCAAGATGGCGATGGATGCCGACCCGGTGTGCGTAAAGCTCAATCCGGAAGGCCGCCTTGGCGAGGTCATGATGATCAACGAGGCCAAGGAGGTCCAGAACGTGTTCGTCTACATCAAGGACGGGCTCGGCGATCAAGAGTTCGAGACCCTTTCGGAACCTGTGCAATTCGGCCAGGTCAACTGCATGTTCACGCCGCGGGTAACGGGCGTCATGGTCCGCCAGACCCTCGAGATCGGCAACAGCGACCCCACACTGCACAACATTCATTCGATGCCGAGGCGAAGCAGGCCCTTTAATTTCGCCATGCCCATCCCCGATCAAGTGATCAAGAAGAGGTTTACGTCGAAGGAAATAATGGTGCGCGTCAAGTGCGACGTGCACCCGTGGATGGCGGCCTACGTTGGTGTTCTCGACCATCCCTTCTTCGCCGTCTCGGGTGCCGATGGCAAATTCGCGATCGAGAACGTTCCTCCCGGGACCTACACGGTCGAGGCCTGGCATGAGCGCTTGGGGACCAAGGAGGCCTCCTTGACGGTCACCGAAGGCGGCGCCGCTACCGTAGATTTCAGCTTCGCGCTGCTACCTCCCAAACCCGAGGGAGGCTAGCCTGGCCTGCCTCGGGCGGGGCCCCTGGCGCTACCCGAGAGAGGCGTTCGTGGGTCTCAGCGCAGGGTCGGGCCCGGAAAGGCCGGGGCGCACCTGTGTGGGCACCACACCCGGGAGCGTGGGGAGATCTCGGGCGGCGGCCCCCCGAGATCCGCTCGCAACCCTTGCGAACAGGGCGAAACCGTTGACAGGGCGTAGGGTTATGTGTCTATTATGGGTGCTCGCAGGAACCATATGGCCCGCTTCAGCCGGCGACTGGAAGCGCTAGAACCGGAGTAAAACGAATGCATGCATCGCCAACCAGAATCCGCGCGTCGGTGAAGACGAAGCTGGCACTTGCGATCGGCGTCGCCTGTAGCCTGGCCTTGATGATGGCTGTGGTTATCACTTTCCAGCCGCCCGTTGCGGAGGCCTCTTGCAACCGTAAGGTGACCACGCCGCCGGGATTCCGCCTGCGACCGGATCAAAGGATTCTGTTCTTCGGTGACAGCATTACGCGTCTGTACGCCAAACGGCCCTTCCATTACGGGCACATCTTCGAGCTGGTGCTGCGCAACAGCTACTGCGAGTTCGCTAACTTTTCAGTGGACGCCCGCGGCAGGTCCGGCAGCAACTACCGGATCTACCGCCGCGCCGTCAAGCGCTACGTCGCATATCATGAGAACGCCCGTTACGACTGGGTGATGTTCCAGGATGCCGGGCGTGCGCTCAGCCTCGATAACAACCGCTTTCAGGACTTCGTGCGCGACACCGTTGCTTCCACCCAGAAGGTCGCCCCGGGAGCGCGCGTGCTGCTGGCAACGACGCCCCCGCTGGACCGAGAGCACGCCGGGCGCCGTCATCGGCGCCGTTATGACCGCCAGTTCAACTTCCGGCTCCACAACATCGCGCTCCGTGAGATCGCAGCCGACGGTGGCTTGGAGGTCCTCCCTTGGGCCGGCGACCTCTGCGACCTGTATACGCGCGACCCCTTTTTCGAGTGGACCAGTGACGGGATACACCCCACACCCGCCGGGCACCTGGTGCTCGCGCTCTCCATTCTCAAGTACATGGGAGCCGAGTTGCAGGACCTCGATTTGACCGGAGTGTCGGACCTGCAGCGCACGTTGACACCGATGGGCGCGCGCGCGATCGCCGGTTGGGTCTTCAACCCGATAGGTGCCTGTCCAGCCGGGTAGCTGTCGCGCTATCAGCACAGTCTCACAGTCATCCAACGGTCTCCTGTGGTTTGCCGCCGGCAAGCCTGGCAGCGGCTGCACGCCGTGTGTACGCGCGCCCTGCGATAGGCACCGCGGCCCTGGCCCCACAGCCCGTCGAGACGTGACCCGTCTGAGGAAAAACCGAGCGTGTCCCTAGCCCTACGAGCCGTGATAGCTCTCGCCCTGTCGGTCATGTCGCCCGCGTGCACGCACGTGGAGACAGCAAGGCCGCCGCGGGTGGTGATCCTGGCGCTCGACGCAGGCACATGGGACCTACTCGATGGCTATATGGAGAGGAGGTTGCTGCCCAATCTGCGGCGATTGCGTGACCAGGGCGCCCACGGGACCTTGGCATCGATTCAGCCAAGCAGCTCACCGGTCGTATGGACGACGGTCGCGACCGGAAAGAATCCCGCCAAACACGGCATAACCTGGTTTGTCCGTTTCCCGGACGGCCCGGGCAAACCGGCGCCGGTACACCGTGGGATGCGCAAGACCAAGGCTTTGTGGAACATCCTCGGCGAAGAAGGCTTCGACGTGGCTTTCGTCGGCTGGTTTGTTACTTGGCCTGCGGAGCCCGTGGCCGGTCGCATGATAACCGATCGGGCGCATTGGGGAGAGGTGCAGCAAGAGGCCTTTCCTGACTACTACCTGGCGACGCTGTCGGAAGTTAGCCAGGGGGAAGCGGTCGCGGTCGTGCCTGAGTTCATGGATATCGACTACGATCCTGAACGCAGCGACGGCGATGACGGACACATCCCCCCCCTCATCTATGACGGCTTCCTGAAAGCCTACAAGCGCGACCTTTTCTACGTGAGGGCCACGAAGGCGGTTCTCGAAGACGGGCCCCTGCCCGAGGTCCTGGGGGTCTATCTAAGAGGAACCGATGATGTTCAACACGCGTTCTGGAAGTTCATGGACCCTGAGCCTTTCGGCAACGTCTCCGAGGACCAAGTCCGTGCGCTCGGAAAGGTCATAGAAAAGTACTGGCAGTGGATTGACGCCCGTGTCGGTGAGATTCTCTCCCACTACGACGACAACACTTTAGTCCTGGTCATATCCGATCATGGTGCCGGCCCGGCCGTAGGCGAGCACGCCATCGTCGTGCCAGAACATCTGCATCTCTCGGGGGCGCATCGAGACAACGGCATCATCATTGCCCACGGCCCGGGGATAAGGCGTGACGTTCGAATCGAAGGCGCCAGCGTATACGATATCGCCCCCACCCTTCTCCATTATCTCGACCTGCCGGTGGCCGACGACATGGACGGTCGCGTTCTACTCGACCTCTTCGATGCGGAGATCGCCGGCAGGAAGGTGGCTCGGCTGGCCACCTACGAGGGCGAGCGGCATGAAGTTACCAAGGAAGTCGTCGAAGACGCCGAAGTTGACGAGAAGATCCTCGAGCACCTCCGGTCGCTCGGCTACATAGACTGAGGCTCCGGACTGCTAGTCCTTGTGCATGGCCTCCGCAAGGATCGACGAGGTGCTCTCGCGCATGATCCGCGGGTCCACCCGCTCACCCTCGAGCAAGGTCTGCCGCACCTGCTTGCCGGAGATGAATACCGGCTTCTCGTCCTTGTGGTTCTCCATCAGATCGACGCGGCCGATTGACTCGTAATACGCTGCAAATCCAACATTTAAGGGCTTAATCTTCAAGTCCCCCTTGAGGTTGTTGAAGATCTCCTGGGCATCGAAATCACCCCATATCGGCGAGCCGTCGTGGTAGGGCGCATCCGCGTGCTTGCGGCCGATGATGATGTCGGTGAAGCCGTAGTTCTGCCGGTAGATGGCGTGCATTATCGCCTCGCGGGGTCCCGCATAGAACATCTTGATGTCGAGTCCGAGAAGAAGCACGCGATCGGGAACCGCCTCGCCGCGCGCTCCCCAGAGCTCGGGGTCGCTGTCACCATCGCCAATTGCGCGCGCTTCCAGCAAGGTTTCATAGGTACGCATACGAATCTCGGCATTGACGTCGTCCCCCTTGGTCTCTCCGACCAGCGGGTTGAGACAGGCGCCGGCATTGAGACCCTTCCGAATCAGCGTCTCCAAACCGTAGACGAGCGCGTATTCGTGTGCGCGGTGCAAAGGATTGCGAGTCTGAAAGGCGACCACTCTCTCCCACCCATGGGCGGCGAGTAGGCTTCGCACCTCGGCGGGGCTGAGCACGTACTTGCCGAAATTGGCGTTCTTCGGTCGTGGGAGAACGCGAATGCTGCCACCGAGCAGGTGCGAGCATCCGGCGTCACCCTTGAGCACCATGTCGGCCCCCGGGTGGTCGGTACGGTCGGTGCCGTAGACCTTTGAAATGTACCGCGGTTTGTCCCATTCGAAAACATCGCTGATCTCGAGCGTAGCTACGATCGCACCAGAAGGATTCGTCAAGGCCACCGTCTGGCCCACGCTCAGGGTACCGGCAAGGTCACCGGCCACCGGGAGAGAAAGAGGAATCGCCCAGGCATACAATTCCGAGCCGTGCTCGATGACCATCTCATCGAGCACTCGCTCGTAGGTCGCCGCGTCCATCGGTCCCGTGAGCGGGCTCAAGCCCCCGTCACCGAAACGGTAGACCGTCGAGAGGTCGGCTTCAGAGACCGGGACCTTGGTAAGCCCACCTGCTCCGGCAAGGAAGGCCTCGCGCTCTTCTTCGTTTACGCTGCAGCTGACGGGCTCTGTCAAGCCGCCGTGAGGAGGTATGAGGTCGGACATTGCTTCTCCCTGTCGTCAAGTAGGCTCGTGCCCCGGGTAAGGTCTCGCTCCGTAGCGCAATCTGAGCCGCAACGATGGACTCACCGGTGACCTTTCTCGCACTACGCGGAACTGGCGGTCTGAGAGCCGAGCGGAGTCGGCAAGCATGGCCCGCAGCCGCTCTTCCGGTGCGGCCCTAGCCCCTCGTGCACCGGTATCGGCACATAAACAATGGATGGTGTGACGCTACGCCAGCCAAAGCTATTCAAAACGATTAATTGAAAGAACAATCAGAA
>PIVZ01001633.1 GCA_003354045.1 bacterium | reverse complement strand
TAAACGGGAGCAGGCCCTCGACCAGATAGGTTGATATCTGCACGAAGACGCCGACGTTGGCCACGCCGGTGACGATCCCGTCAAACTCGTCGCCGATTCGCTTTTCCAGCAAGCGAAGGATGTAGACGAGCTTGAGTTCGCGCTCGGCTGACTCCGCCTGTCGCTCGTTCGTGCTGCACAGCGCCCCGAGCTCTTCGAGTTGCTCCTCGGTGGGCACCGATTTGCGGACGGCTCGCTTTTCGAGCTCACCCCTTACGTGCATGTTGACGAGACGGTGAACGGTCAGGTCCGGGTAGCGGCGAATCGGCGAGGTGAAGTGGCTGTAGTCCTTGGAGGCCAGGGCATAGTGCCCGATTTGCGCCGGCGAATACTCCGCTCGCTGCATGGTGCGAAGGACGGCGAGGTTCACGGCGAACGACTCGGGTTTGCCCGCGACACGGGCGAGTAGCTTTTGCAGAGTGAATCGGTCGGCGTCCTCGGGCAACTCGTGACCGAGCAGGGCAAGTAGCTTGGCGGGCG
>PIVZ01001632.1 GCA_003354045.1 bacterium | reverse complement strand
GGCTACGATGAGGTGTCTCATGATTCGTCTCCTCTTGAGTCTGGCGATCTGGCCCTTAATAGCAAGGCTACCGTACCATAGATCGATCGACTCTGGTCACCTTTTCTCATATTTTTCATGTTCCTCTGACGATTCGCCAGCGCCGCGGCGCTGACGAACGGCTCCTTCGCAGCCTGAAACCCGTTCGGATCCACCCAGCTCATTCGGCGTGCCGGAGGGCGTGCTACCCTGGCTACCATGGTGAAGAAATGTCGTTCCCCCCGAGTCCTCCTGGCCGTTGTCCTTCTCGCAGTCGCCGTCCTGTCTTGCTCGTCAGAGCCACCGGAACCGGCGAAGCTCGACGAGCCCCAAACCGCTTTGCGCCCCGAGACGGAGCGCGGCGAGGTACCGGCCGAAGCGCGGATCGCCGACTACGTCCTCGACGCACGGCTCGACACCGAGACTCACCAGGTGAGCGGCTCAGCCCGCGTTACCTGGCGCAACACCACCGAGAGAAGCGTCGAGACGCTCCCCTTCCAT
>PIVZ01000170.1 GCA_003354045.1 bacterium | reverse complement strand
CCTGACCATAGCAGATTCGGACGCTGAAAAAGGCACTATCACCCTTCTCTTCCAGAAGATCGGCAAAACTACTGAAGACCTCGGAAAATTGAAGGCCGGAAATGAAATAAGAGACATCGCCGGCCCTCTCGGCCGCGCAACATCGATCAAGAGGTACGGCCACTGCGTACTGGTTGGCGGTGGTATCGGAGGGGCCACGATATACCCCCCGTCGCCCCGCGTGTCGATCCCCTTAGCCAGGCCCTTGCCCGTGTCGCCCTGAGTGTTCCTGAACGTCACGTCGGCTGGCAGAGCGCCGTCCACTACCTGTCAGGGAACTACCTCGGGCTCGACTACTACGTGAACGCAGGTGTCTTCGCGCTCTTGGCCGCGGGTATCGTCTATGCGCTCGGGCGCGGCGCAGTGGCGCTTGCGGCGGCACGCCTGACGCGCACGACCGCTCGGAACATGAAAGAGCTCATAACCGAGGAGAGCGAGCGCGCGGCTGCTCGCGGAGTGCGCGAAGTCGAAGCGCTGCGCGAATCGCTCGACCGCCTGTCCAACCTCGAGTAAGAATTCAAGTAGGCGGTCGCGTCATCTCCGGCCGTGCTCGGTCCGGGGTTCTTCAACGGACTGCTAGAGCTCCACGTTGCGCAATCGCAGAGCGTTCGAGATCACCGAGACCGAGCTAAAGCTCATCGCCGCGCTCGCTATCATCGGGCTCAGCAGTAGGCCCGTGAACGGGTAGAGCACGCCGGCCGCCAGCGGTACGCCAAGGGCATTGTAGACGAAGGCGAAGAAGAGGTTCTGCCGGATGTTGCGCATGGTCGCCGCGCTGAGCTTTCGTGCGCGCGCAATGCCGGCCAGGTCGCCGTGCACGAGGGTGACTGAAGCGCTCTCCATGGCTACATCGGTGCCGGTGCCCATCGCGATCCCCACGTCCGCCTGCGCCAGCGCCGGCGCGTCGTTGGTGCCGTCGCCGGCCATTGCCACGACTCGCCCACCTTCTTGCAGACGGACGACGAGCGCCGCCTTCTCGGCCGGCGTGACCTCTGCCTCGACGGTCTCGATGCCGAGCTCGGCTGCCACGCACGCCGCTGTTGCCCGGCTGTCTCCGGTCGCGAGCACCACACGCCCGCCGCCGGCCTGCAGGTCGCGCAGGGCTGCGGCTGCACTTTCTTTGATCGGATCGGCCGCACCCAGGAGGCCGGCCGCTTTGCCGTCTATGGCTACGAACATGACCGTCTGCGCGCGCCGGCGAAGCGGTTCGGCCCGTTCGGCGAGTCCGCCAAGGTCGATACCCGCCTCTTCGAAGAGCTTGTTGTTGCCGAGGGCCACATCGCGCCCGTCAACTTTGCCTGTCACTCCGTGCCCGGTTACCGATTCGAAACTCTCTTCTTTCCGTGGCTCGAGGCCGCGGGCAGTCGCACCGGCGACGATGGCTGCGGCAAGCGGATGCTCGCTGCCTCGCTCCAGACCCGCCGCCAACGCCAGCATCTCCGATTCATCCGCACCGGCGACGGTCTCGACGGTGACCAACTCCGGCCGTCCTTCGGTCAGCGTCCCGGTTTTGTCGATGACGAAGGTATCGACCTTGGCGAGCCTCTCGAGGGCCTCGGCGCTACGGATGAGTACTCCTGCGCTGGCGCCTCGCCCGGTGCCCACGGTGACCGAGATCGGGGTGGCAAGACCCAGTGCGCAGGGGCAGGCGATTATCAGTACGGCCACGGCGTTTAGCAGGGCGAAGGACAGCGCGGGCTCGGGTCCGACACTCGCCCACACCACGAAGGTGATGGCGGCCACAGTCAGCACCGCCGGCACGAAGTAACCGGCTACCGCATCGGCGAGTCGCTGGATGGGGGCGCGGCTTCGCTGCGCCTCGCTTACCAGAGCGACTATCTGCGCGAGCACGGTCTCGCTGCCGACTCTCTCCGCGCGCATCACCAGTGTGCCGGTGCCGTTCAAGGTTCCGCCGGTGACGATGTCGCCGGCGGACTTGGCCACGGGAATCGGTTCGCCGCTTATCATCGATTCATCGATGCTACTCGATCCGCTTTCCACGACTGCATCGACGGGTACCTTCTCGCCCGGGCGTACGCGCAACCTGTCGCCCACGCGCAATTGCTCGATCGCTACCTCATGCTCGCTACCGTCGGCTTGCACGCGAATCGCGCTGGCCGGTTGCAGCTCGAGAAGCGCACGGATGGCCTCTCCCGTCCGCTGGCGCGCGCGAAGCTCCAAGACCTGACCGAGCAGGACAAGCACCGTGATGACCGCGGCCGATTCGAAGTAGACGTCTACCGCTCCGCCCGCGCCGCGGAAGGCGTCCGGGAAGATCCCCGGCACGAGTGTGGCAAGGACGCTGTGCGCGTAAGCCGTGCCGGTGCCCATGGCGACCAAGGTGAACATGTTGAGGCTGCGGTTGACGACCGAGATCCATGCGCGCTCGAAGAAAGGAAGTCCACACCACAGCACCACAGGCGTGGCCAGCAAGAGCTGTAGCCAGCGACTGGCGCCGGGTGAGAGCAGGCCCTCGAGGGGCTTGCCGGGAATCAGCCCGGACATGCCGAGGACGAAGACCGGCACGGCCAGCGCCAGCCCGATCCAGAAGCGCCGGGTCATGTCGCGCAGCTCCGGATTGTCGGTCTCGGCCATGCCGGCCGGCCGCGCGCTGGCCTCGAGCGCCATCCCGCATTCCGGGCAGGCCCCCGGCTCGCCGGCCGTGACCTCGGGGTGCATCGGACAGGTGTAGACGGTCCCCAACGGCTGGGGTTCCAGGGCCATGCCGCATTTCGGGCACGCTCCGGGCGAGGCGGCCACGACCTCAGGGTCCATCGGGCAGGTATAGACGGTGGCAAGCGTGCGCTGCTCCAAGGCCATACCGCACTTCGAGCAGGCCACTGCGCCGGTGGCGACCACCTCGGGGTGCATCGGGCAGACGTAGAGCGCGGGATTGTCACTTGCTTCCAGCGCCATGCCGCACTTTACGCATGAGCCGGGCGCAGCGGCTACGACCTCGGGATCCATCGGGCACACGTAAAGAACGCCCGCGCCCGTAGCGCGATGCCCGCCGCACGGCTCCTTACCCCCGTGCTCATGGCAAGTCGGCTTGTCGGAGTGCTCGTGGCACGGCTCCTTGCGCGCAGGCTCGTGGCAAGTCTGCGTGTCGGCGTGCTCGTGGCACGTCGAAGTCGTAGCTTGGGCTTTGCCGCCGGACTTTACGCTGTGGCTCTTGCACTCACTCTTGCCGTCGTGCTCGTCGGCTTGGTCATGACAGCTGTGCTCGGCACCATCGTTGCCGGCGGGAGATTGGTCATGCTCGTGGCATCCCATTGCTGTTCCTCTCGTTTCCTTGAGTTCGTGCGGGTCAGTTGCTGAAGCGGCTCACCACGTCGAGCAGCTCATCGACCTTGGCCTGCGCCTCATCTTGCTCGCCGCTCTGAATGGCGTTGACCACGCAGTGCTCTATGTGCTCGCGCAAGACCTGCTCCTCGACCTTGCGCAGCGCTGCGCGCACGGCACGCAGCTGAGTGAGGATGTCCACGCAGTAGCGCCCCTCTTCAACCATGCGGATGACGCCCTTGATCTGCCCCTCGACCCGCCGTAGGCGGCCCATCTGTCCCGAGTGTTTGCTAGACTCCATGGGTATACCCATACCCCGGTAGGGTATCCGGGGCAAGGCCTGAGAAGAAAAAGATTGCCCAATGCGGGACCTCTGGCCCCCTCCCTCCCCGCACGTCGAATTGCGGCCGAGCGAGTACGCAACACGGCAGATGTGGACATGTCCGGCGTTGTAGTAGATTGCTCGCTCGTTCATGCGCACCGAAGCGAATACAGGAGAGGTGGGACTTCGCTTCCACTGCACCGAATGCGGCAAGTGCTGCTACGTGCGCGGCACGTATGCCCACGTCTATGTCGAGGACGACGAGCTGCGCCGCCTGGCCAAGCTAACCGGCATGACGGTGCGGGATTTTCGCCACGACTACACCTACCAAGACCTACTCGGCTGGACCCAGCTGATTTTCGCCGGCGAGCACTGCGCATTTCTGGACGCAGAGACCAACAAATGCCGTGTGCATGAGGCGCGGCCGGTCCAGTGCCGTACCTACCCATTCTGGCGAGAGCTGGTCACCGATGGTCGTTGGAGCAAGACGGCGCGCGAGCAATGCGAAGGAGTCGGTCACGGGAGTGCCTACTCCGCCGGGGAAGTCGAGGTCCTGATGGCCGAGCAGGAGTCCGCGGAAGCAGGCTGACGCGTTCGTGTCAGTCGGACAGGAGGCCGGAGTTGCCGGGAGATTCCTCGCTGCCGGGGGTTGCTCGAACGCGTACCTGCGTGACTCGGCTGCCGGAGACGTCCACGACACGGATCTCGTAGCCGGGGACGCGGACGGATTCCCCTCGCTGCGGCGCGCGTCCGAGCTCGTTGAAAACCAGACCGGCAAGCGTGTCGCCACGCTCGGCCGGGATGTTCCATGAGGTCTCGCGGTTGAAGTCGAGTACCTTTATCCGCCCGAGCGCCTCGAAGGTGCCGTCGGGAAGCTCGGCGATCGTCAACAGCTCCTCTCGGTCGAACTCGTCGCGGATCTCTCCCACCAGCTCTTCGAGGATGTCCTCCTGAGTGACTATGCCGAGGGTGACGCCGAACTCGTCCTTGACGACAGCCATATGTAGGAAGCTGCGCTGCATGTCGGTGAGAAGCTGCAAGATGGGCTTGCGCTCGGGGACGCGAATCACGTTCTTCAAGGTCGGGCGTAGATCGGCGCCCCTGTCCTTGACGAGCTGGACGAGCTCTTTGAAGTGGATCACTCCGAGGATCTGGTCGATAGACTCCTCGTAGATAGGCACCCGCGTGTAGCGTTCGGCGAGCACGCGTTCGAGCAGATCTTCAGGGTCGATGTCCACCGGGAAGGCCACGATCTGCGTGCGCTCCACCATGATGTCGGTGACCGTCATCTTTGCCGCGCCCGCGACCGCTCCCATGATGGCCACCGGGCTGCCGCGGTGCTCGTTGCCGTGTTGCACCTCACGGGCGAGCCGCAGGATCTCTTCGGCCGAGCTCGGCTGCTCTCCGCCGCTGCTTCCGACTACGCGGGCGACGAAGGGGTTGAGGAAACGGTCGAAGAGCAGGTGAAGAGGGCGCAGGACTTGATTGAGGAGGTAGAGTGGCAGCGCCACGGCGTTGGCAATGCCGCGGGGGTGCTGAGCGGCTACTGCCTTCGGCAGCACTTCACAGAAAACGAAGACGAAGAAGGTCATGACCACGGTGGAGACGGCGATCCCGACGTCTACCCCGAGGTAGCGTATGGCGACGGCCGCGGCCACGGATGCTCCGAGGATGTTGGCGACGTTGTTGCCGAGCAGGATCGTCACCAAGAGTCTCGAAGTCGAGGCAAGAAGGTCGCGGATGGCAAGTGCCGCCGGACCTCGCCTGGCTTCTATTTCCTCCTCGATTTCGTGCTGGCGCAGCCTGAGAAGAGCCGTCTCGGCTGCCGAAAAGAAGGCAGCGAGCGTCAGGCAGCCGACCACAATTGCCACGGCTGTTATGATTCCCATCGAGTCTCCCGAAGATTCACGGTTCCCCTACCGACATTGTAGTGCGGTGGCGCCTGCGCTTGCAACGGGCTGTCGGCCCGCCTGGATCGCTGCAACGAGAGGACGGACTGCGCCACGCAGTCCGGACTGCAATTGACGCCCGGGCGCGCTCGGATCGCAGGCAATAGGCGACGAGGGCGGGCTAGCGCCCGGGCACGCGCGGCACCTCGGGGTCGAACTCTGGATTTTCGGTCTCAGCGCCGATGCGCCACAGACCGGGGCTCTCGCCGCTCATCACCCGCGAGCCGTCGGGTCAGACCTGTTCCAGTAGCGTGTCGTAGAATTCGACGATGCTCTCGCGGTCTTGCTTGGGCTTGTCGAGCAGGCCCATCGCAGAGCGCGGATGCTGGTTGAGGAGGCCGGTGATCAGGTAGGGGAGATCGAAGCCCCAATGCATCGACTCACGCAGCGGCTCGATGTGATTCTCGAGGCACTCGAGGATGGGGCGTAGCCGGTAGCTGGGGTTTTTCAGGAAGCCGATGAGCAACTCCATCGCGCAGTTCCCGGCACCGCGTCCGAGTCCGGCGAGGGTGGCATCGAGGCGGTTGGCGCCGAGGACTATGGCCTCGATCGTGTTCGCGTAGGCGAGCTGCTGGTTGTTGTGTGCGTGTATGCCGACCTGCTTGCCGGCGTCTTCGCAAACTTTGAGGTACTTCTTGGTGAGCGCTTGAATCTCTTCCGAGTAAAAAGCGCCGAAGCTGTCCACCAGGTAGATGGTGCTGACCGGGGTCTTGGCGAGGATTTCCAAGCCCTCGTCGAGATCCGACTCGTGCACGGTCGAGATCGCCATCACGTTGACGTTTACCTCATAACCGTTCTCATGGGCGTGGTTGATCATATCGACGGCCACCGGGACCTGGTGAATGTAGGTGGCCACCCGGATCAGATCCAGCACGCTCTCATCGGCCGGAATGATGTCTTCCTTGTAGTCGCTCTTCTCGGCATCGGCCATCGCGCAGAGCTTGAGCTCGGTGGGGTTGTCTCCCACCACGCGGCGCATGTCCTCTTCGTCGCAGTGCTTCCACGGCCCGAACTGCTCCTTCGGGAATTGCTTCTTGGAGTTCTTGTAGCCGAGCTCCATGTAGTCGATTCCTGCAGCGAGGCAGGTGTCGTAGACGGCGCGCACGACTTCGTCGGAGAATTTGTGGTCGTTCATCAGTCCGCCGTCGCGGATCGTGCAGTCCAGGACCTTGATCTCGGGCCGGTAAGTAAGCCAGGTTCCTTTCTCGCCCTTCTGCTTCTTCTTGTCTTTGTCGCCCATGTCTTCCAAGCTCACTCCTGTCCGGCGGTTTACCCGGTGACTTCCCCTCTTGCGGCCGCGCGTTTACGGCTCCGAGCCGCGGTGTCTCAAGGACCGGACAGCGGAGACTTAGACCATACCCCCTCCGCCAGCAAGGAAGGGAGCCGGTGAGAGGGAGCCGGTGGGGTGCGACGGGGATCGGCCGCGGTGGCAGAGGGCGGGCTGGTGGGATATCGATTAGAGGTCGATAGCATGTCAGATTCAGGCGCAGTACCTTGCCCGATTATCATTCTTTGAATCCGCTGCTGGCCATCGCGCTGATATTTGCGGCCGGCTATCCGGCGGGCTTGCTGGCCCGTAGGCTGCGCATCCCGGCCATAACCGGCAACATCGTGGCGGGCGTGGTTCTCGGCCCGTCTGTGCTCGGGGTCTTCAGCCGCTCCACTGCCCACGATCTCGGGCTCGTCACACTGTTCGCGATGGCGCTGGTAACCGTGCTCGTCGGCGGTCACCTGAGCTACCGCCGGCTGCAGAGCGCCACGCGGCGTATCCTCTCGGTGACCCTGTGCGAGGCGTTTCTTACTTCGACGCTCGTGGGGCTTACCGCCCTGCTCGTCGTTGGACAGTGGCAGACGGCGATTCTTCTTGGCGCCATTGCCGCATCGACGGCCCCCGCCACCGTGCTTGCCGTCGTCAAAGAAGAGCGTGCCAAGGGGCTGATGGTAAAGACGCTTTTGGCCACCGTCGCGCTCGACAACGTCATCTGCATAGTGCTGTTCTCGTTCGCACTGGCGCTGGTAGCGCACACCAGCGGTGCATCGGAGTACTCGTTCCTGGTCGCCGTGTCGGAACCGGCGGTCCAGTTGTTGTTGGCCGCCGCGCTCGGGGCCGTGGCCGGCGGGCTCTTGTTGATCACGGTCCGCGATCGCATCATCCCTCCTTTCTCGGGCTTGCTCCTCGCGATCTTGCTGACCACCGGCGGGGCGCAGTATCTCGGCCTCCTGCCGCTGGTGTCCGGCCTGGCGCTCGGCGTGGTGCTCGGCAACTTCGGTGGCGGGGACGAGGGACTGATCTCTTCACTCGAAGACCTCGAGCCGGTGCTGCTTACCTGCTTCTTCACCCTTGCAGGTGTCGATCTGGAGCTCGGCCAGCTCGGAGCCGTCGGAGTTTTGGGCGGCGCTTACTTCCTCGCGCGCACCAGCGGCAAGATCGTGGGAGGTGTCGGCGGCGCCTATCTCGGGGCCTGCCTGCCGCGCTTTCGCAATTACATCGGGCCGGCACTGCTCCCGCAGGCGGGCCTGGCGATCGGACTGGTCGTCATCCTTCAGGGTGATACGCGTCTACCCGAAGAGCTGGTCGCCACCATCACCAATGTCGTGCTTGCAATAGTGGTCATCAACGAAATCCTGGGTCCGCCGCTGGTCAAGCGGGCGGTAGTTCGCTCCGGGGAGGCGCACAAGGACCGGCGCCGGATAGTAGAGTTCCTGCAAGAGGAGCATCTGCTCACCCCGCTGCAGTCGGGCGGTCGCAAGGAGGCGATTCGTGAGCTGGCCGAGTTCTTGATCCAGTCCCACGGGCTGAGCGACATAACGGTGGATGAGTTGATCCGCAGTGTGGAAGAGCGCGAGGCCAGCATCTCGACGGCCATCGGCGCCGGAATAGCGATACCGCATGCGCTGGTTGCGGCCGGGCCAGAGATCATGGGGGTGATGGGAATAACCAACACCGGCATCGACTTCGGCGCCGATGATGGTGAGCCCTGCCATTTCATCGTGCTCATCGCCACGCCGGAGGAGCACAAGGAACGGCACACGGAGGTGCTTGCCGCGGTGGCCCGCATCATGTCGGACCCCACGGTGCGCGCCAGGCTGCTGTTTGCGCGAGATCCCGCTGAGGCCTTCGAGGCCATCGATACCGACCTCAGACAGGAC
>PIVZ01001631.1 GCA_003354045.1 bacterium | reverse complement strand
CGATGCCGATCTGGTCGAGCGCCTGCAGGCGATCGCGGCACGAACGGGCGTTCGCTTTCACGGCATCGATCACGCCCTCACCACGACCGGGCAGGATCTCGGCAGCCGGAGCGTCCGGCCGCTGCGGCAACCGCGGGTGGCGGTGCTCTCCGGTCCCCCCTTCTATCAGACGACGTTCGGCGCCGTGTGGCACTGGCTCGATCAGGAACTCGGCCTCCCCTGCGCGCTCTTGCGGCTGTCGCAGGTCTCCACCGCCGATCTCGAGCCGTACAATGTCCTGATCGCACCGGATGCGGCGCCCGGCCGGGGACCGGATCTGGTCACGACTCTCGGTGCGGAGGGGCAGGCTTTTCTCGAACAGGGCCTCCAACTGGCTGGGCGGGAGGTAGACTCCCGACTCCAGCATGGTCCGGAAGAACTTGCCGCGGCCTTAATACCAATGCGAGAGCAAATAGATGAAGCCTTAACCCTGGCTGAACGATCTTTTAATCAACAATACGGTCTTGAGTTTGATACGGT
>PIVZ01000754.1 GCA_003354045.1 bacterium | reverse complement strand
CTCAATGATTTCACGGGGAACTGGCAACATCCGCTTGACCCAGCCCGTCCGCTCCGGTCTGTTCTGGCAGGGCTTGGATTGACTGGTCGCTTCCGGCGGTCCAGTTCTCACGGCTGATGTATATAGGGGGACGCATGCGTTCCAGCATCGCGATTTTCATCGGAACATTTCTCTTGGCAATGCCGGCTGCAGTTTGGAGCCTTCCGGCCGGCTCCGAGTTCCAGGTAAACACCTACACAACCGACAAGCAGTTTATCCCGAGCGTCGCCGTAGACGCCGAGGGCGACTTCGTCGTCGTGTGGACGGGCTCCGGCTCGAGCGGTTCCGACTCATCCGATTACAGCGTCCAGGGCCAGCGTTACGCCTCTGACGGCAGTCCCCGTGGCGGCGAGTTCCAGGTCAACACCTACACGACGGGTGACCAGGCGAGGGGGTACCACGGCGCCGACGTAGGCATGGACTCAGACGGCGACTTCGTCGTCGTTTGGGACAGCCAGGGCTCAAGCGGCTCCGACTCATACCGCTGGAGCGTCCAGGGCCAGCGCTACGCCTCCGATGGCAGTCCCCGTGGTGACGAGTTCCAGGTCAACACCTACACGAGCATCTACCAGTGGAACCCGAGCGTCGCCATGGAGGCCGACGGCGACTTCGTCGTCATCTGGACTAGCTACGGCTCGAGCGGCACCGACTCGGATCGCTGGAGCGTCCAGGGCCAGCGCTACGCCTCTGACGGCAGTCCCCGTGGCGGCGAGTTCCAGGTCAACACCTACACTACGAACTACCAGGGGGAGTACTCCCGCCCCAACGTTGCCATGGACTCGAGCGGCGATTTCGTCGTCGTCTGGCAAAGCGGTAAGTCGAACGCCAGTGGTTCGAGCGGCACCGACTTGGACGGCTGGAGTGTCCAGGGGCGGCGTTACGCCTCCGACGGCAGCGCAGTCGGCTCCGAGTTCCAGGTCAATACCTACACGACCGATAACCAGCAGCACCCGAGCGTGGCGATGGATGCCGACGGCGACTTCGTCGTCGTGTGGCACAGCGATGACGAGAGCGTCCTGGGCCAGCGTTACGCCTCCGACGGTAGCCTCCGTGGCGCCGAGTTCCAGGTCAACACTTATGCGACGTACGGCCAGTATTTCCCGAGAGTGGCCATGGACTCAGACGGCGACTTCGTCGTCGTGTGGCAAGACAACGTTGGATGTTGCGTCCAATCACAGCGCTACTCCTCCGATGGCAGCCCCGTTGGCGACGAGTTCAAGGTCAACACTTACCGGACGGAGAGCAACCCCCACCCGGACGTAGGCATCAATCCCGCCGGCGACTTTGTCGTAGTCTGGTTCAGCCATGACTCCCATCGCCCCCCAGGCGGTTCAGACTCATCCGAGTACAGCATCCGGGGGCAACGCTTCTGCGACGATGGAGATGGCGACGGGAAGTGTGACAGCCACGATACTTGTCCCGGCTTCGACGACAATGTGGATCTGGACGGCGATCAGGTACCCGACGGCTGCGATACTTGCCCCGGTTTCGACGACAATGTGGATGTGGACGGCGATCAAGTGCCCGATGGCTGCGACACCTGCGTCGGAGGCGCTCCCGGCCAAGCCGACATGATCGATTCGAGGCTGAGCGTAGCCAACATCAACACGGACTCGGTAGTCGGGAACGACAAGCTCAAGATCAAGGGTGCCTTTACCTTGCCCGGCGGTACGACCCTCGCCGATCTCAACCCGGCCACCGACGGCGCCCTTATTGTCCTGGCCGCGGATGGCGGCTCCGCCCTTATCGACACCTCGATCGCGGCCGGGGTTTATGACGGAACGGCCGGCTGGTACATGAACGGCGCGCAGACAGCCTGGGCCTTCAAGGACAGGCGCAGGCCGGCGGGTAGCAACGGCATCAGCAAGGTGAAGCTCAAGGACCGCCGCGAAAAGGTCAAGGTCAGTATAAAGGGCAAGGACGGGGACTATCAGGTCACTGCCGCTGACCTGCCGCTCCAGCTGACGCTCGACTTCGGTGACGAGACGGCGGGCGAGTGCACAGAGAAGGCGTTCTCCCTCGGCGAGTGCCGGTTCAACGGGCCGGGCAACAAGTTGAGCTGCAGGTAAGCGAGCACGCCAAGACCCGTTTTCGGAGCAGGTCC
>PIVZ01001630.1 GCA_003354045.1 bacterium | reverse complement strand
TGGCCGACATGATCACCGAGATAGAGGGCGCGCAGCTGGTGACCTATCGAGCGGCGGTCATGCGCGACAAGGGGGAGCGCTGTCCGCGCGAGTCATCGATTGCCAAGCTGTACGCCAGCGAGATCGCGGTGCGCTGCGCCGATCGAGCCGTGCAGTGTCACGGCGGCTACGGCTATATTCAGGATTTCCCGGTCGAGAGGCTCTACCGGGATGCGAAGATTACCCAGCTCTACGAGGGGACGTCCGAGGTCCAGCGCATGGTGATTGCCGGGACCTTGCTCAAGGGGAAGTAGTCCTCGGGACTCGAGGAGCTGTAACCACCGACCGTGACGGCGCGCTGCGGCGCGTCGCAACCGTGCCCGCAGGGAGATCCGATGTCGAGTGCCAAAGTCGCGGTGCTCCGGACGCGTCCGGAGACCGTTCTCAATGACACGGCGCAGCTCATGCGTTCGATCGACTACGCCGAGGATTTCCCGCCGCAGAACGACACCGCCCTCAAGATCAAGATCTCATGGGGTATC
>PIVZ01000753.1 GCA_003354045.1 bacterium | reverse complement strand
CGGCGGCAAGACGCACTTCTACAAGCTCGATCTCCTCAATCGGTTCCTGCCCGACACGCTAGCTGCTCTTCGGGACACCGCTGTCTATCACCATGGTCGTTTAAGGGAGCACCCGAAGTGGAAGCTTTGAGTTGGTATTCGCACTCCTTAGGCTTGAACATGAAACCCTCTTGGGTTTCAAGATCAAAGCCTCGGTGCAGTCCGGAGGTGAACGAATGGCCGCATATCACCTATGAGGCCCCCCGTTGTCAATAGCTAGATCTTCCCTATACCGACTTTCTGTGGTCGGTTTTTTCCCGGTCCCGGCGACCGACGCAACACCTCGTATCTGCTTCGTTTCAAATCAGCGTCAGCCGTCTGCGCCAATCACCTATCGGGGCTCCGCCGCCGCGGTTCGCGACGGTGCGACGATCGTCAGATCGCCGCGTCCCAGAAACTATTCTGTGCCCTCATGCCGGCCCATGCAAAGGGGCGACTTCTTCGGCTCAGCGAGAGTCCGCGTTGCCGAGTGTCAGTTATGTTCGGGCTCGGGGGAGGAGCAGACGGGGCCCTTGTGGTTGCAGTTCCCAGTTCTTGTAGGTGGAGCGAGAGCGGGTGTCCAGTCAAAGCTTCTGGCTGTCGGGCATGTGGCCATGGATCCGTGTTGTCGTCATCAAAGTGACATCTCTGCGCGAGAAATCGGACTCCTGATCGGCTCCGCCCTGGCGACTCCAGTTATGCGGTCGGCTCACCCGCTCTCCTCCCTAAAATCTCACCATTTTCACCTCTTCGGGGTGCATGTCCTTGTGGTCGAGTCGTTCCATGGCATTGCTCAGCGTCCGCCGGGCGTAGCGGGGCGCGTCGGAGCGTCTTCGGGCTTGAGCCCTCTCGAGAAGCCGTTCGTAGACGAAGTCCGGAGAACAGCCTTCCTCCAGCATGCCACAGACCCAGCCCCATTCCTTGCCGGACGGGCTGGTGTCTGTCGACTGCTGTCGGCACCCTCTCAGTGCCGGAGGTCCTTGCTCGCCAGCGCAAAGCGAGGGGACGACGTCTGGATCCCATCGCCGGCAATGGAGCGAAGCCACAAGAGAGTTGACCCATGTGCCGTGGCGTTTCCAGTTCTTGAATCCGGCGAGTCGTCCGAGGTGCTCCCCCGAGGTCGAGCCGAGATCGGCGCCAATGCGTTGGGCGAGCCAGCGTTGCGCCTTGTGCCTCGAGGGTTCTGTGAGCGGCTCACAGGTAAGCCAGATGTGACAGCCCCCATCGGGAGACGTCTCGACGACGAGAGCATTGTACTTGTTGGCCACGCCTCGGGCCCGTTTTGCGGAAACGTCATCCAAGAAGACAACCGGCCAGGTGTAGCCCCTTGCGGGGCGGATGTAGACCTCGGCCTGGCGCACGTTTTGCGCCCCTGCCCAAGCCAGCGGCAAGGAACGGGTGTCGAGATCGTGGTGCCAGATCATGGCGCCCGAGGGTTGCTTGACGGCCAGGTCGGCGCGATCGACCCCAAAATGGCGCCACCATCCCAGCATCGAATTTGTGTGTTGGTAGGCTCTCATTCTTCTTCTTCCTCTCTCCCCCCTGGGGGGGCTGTGGTTCATGGCTTCCAGTTCCTGAGAAAGCGCTCCTCGTCGAAGGGCTTGCGACGGCGCAGCATGTAGTAGACGGCTCGGGCGAGTCGGATGGCCAGGAGGGTCATCGCCTTGCCTTTGCCGTGCTTCTTCTCCAGGCGCGCGAAGAGCTTCTTGCCCTCAGGGTTGCAGCGCAGGTACAGCGGCGCCGCCTCGGAGAAGGCCCACTTGAGGTAGGCGTTGCCCATCTTGCGTCCTCCGGAGTGCTTGACCTTGCCGGCCGACTCATGGCTGCCGGCCACCAACCGGCCATAGGAGAGGAAGCAGCCGACGCTGGGGAAGCGAGAGATCTCGTGAATCTCGTAGAGAATCGTCATAGACAGGATCCTGCCGATGCCCGGCACCGAGCGCAGCAGGTAGAAGCTCGAGCCGTTCAGGGCCTTGGCCCGATGCTCGAGGAAGAGCTCGAGCTCGTCGATGGTCTCGTCGTAGCTGTCGATCAACGCGATGTCGGCGGCCATCGACATCTGCACGTCCTCGTCCTCGAAGTGCTCGAGCAGGCCGGCGCGGTGATTGGCCTTGTCGATCCGCCCCT
>PIVZ01001629.1 GCA_003354045.1 bacterium | reverse complement strand
CGCTAGCAAGGTAGGCGGATCCGTTTGAAGTTCCGTTCAGGGATGTACATACCCGGATCGGGAGCATTTACTGACGACTGGCTGAAATCATCGGATTTCATCGATCCTGTCGTTCGGCTGGCGGCCGCACCCGATCAAGTCCGAGCCACGGCGCGGCGAACGAGCTTCGAGGGCTGGCGAGCACCTCGCGGGAAGGCTGACAAGACAGTGCGGAAGCTCGGACCTGGAGGCAGACGTTGCGCGCCACCAGCCCGGTCCAATGGCGTTACCTGACGCGGCCGCGATACCCGTAGCGAGTAGCTGACGCCTCCCTGGCACCTAGCAGTGCCGGGCTCGACGGGCCGTACCGGCGACGTGTGCACACGGCCGTGCTGCGGCGCGAGATCAGGCCCCTGTCCGAGGGCACGGCGACGGGTGCAACGCTCTCGCCAACGTGCCCTTCGAGTTCAAGTCCGGCGGGCACGATGATGACGGGGCGTAGGCCGCCGCCCACCCCGAGAGGCATGCGGCCGTCCCGGAGG
>PIVZ01001628.1 GCA_003354045.1 bacterium | reverse complement strand
CCCGGTGAAAGGGAATCTTCCTCTCCTCAAGTAGACCGACGAGATAGGGCCGCGACACGTTGAGCAGATCCGCCGCCTGTTGGGTGGTCAGCTCTTCCTGCACCGGGGCCATGGCGACCGTGTGGCCCTGTGCCAGCTCCTCGAACATCGTCACCAGGAGCACGAACGCCGCGTCCGGAACGACGACTTGGGTCTCGCCGTCCTCCGTCCTCAGGCGCAACCGGGCTGGCGAGGACGGATGGGCTCTCAGGTGAGCCTTGAGGGCCGCGACAGCGCTGGCCGCCTGGGCGACAGCCTGCGAGTCGGGCAGCGAGGTCTGTTTGAGTCCCATCTTCGGTACCTCCGATAGAGGCCATTATGGCTGGTATTCGAAATATCCGCAACCGCTGTGTTGAGGCTCAGCTCCTCAAGCAAAGGCTGCCGAGAGCGCTCCAGACGGTCCGGCACGCACTCGTCCGGCTGCAACGAGGCTTCCGGACGGTCCGGCAAGCACTGGTTCGGCGGCAGAAAGCTCTCCGGGAG
>PIVZ01001627.1 GCA_003354045.1 bacterium | reverse complement strand
CACCAGGCTGGTCAGGCCTTCACACACCTCCTCGTCGCACCCGACGATCACCTTGTCGATACTCATGACCGTGAAGGCGCCGATCTTGTTGCCCGGCTCGAAGGTGGCGGCGCTGGCCGATTCGATGACGATGCGGTCGAGGCCGACGGCGATGACCGACTCCTCCGGCAGCATCGAGCCCAGGCTGGGCGTGAGGGTCAGCGTGGAACCGGAGACCGCCACGTCGGTGCCGGCGCTGGTGATGGCGCTGGTGGGGTCTGCGAAGCCGTCGTATGTCAACTGCACCTGGGTCAGACCCGCGCACTTCTCGCAGGTGTCACTGTCGTAGGCGTAGCTGACGTTGCCCTGGACCGTGCACAGGCTCGGGGCGGTGATCCGGCCGTTGCCGCTCAGCGCGTAACCGTCGGGCACGTTGGGATCGATCTCGGCACCGATGGTGCCCGCGAAGATCAGTCCGTTGGGATCCGCGAGGTCATCGAAGCCCTCGCCCATGGAGAAGTTCACGAGGCCCTGGAAGGCGCC
>PIVZ01001626.1 GCA_003354045.1 bacterium | reverse complement strand
TCACCGCCTCGGGGGACGGCGGCTCCAATGGCGTGTCGGCTCCGCCTGGGCGGGTGTAGCCGGGTCGTTCGCCGTCGTCATGGTGGTTCTGCACTCGCAGGACCCCAGGAACGCCAATACCGCGGCGCCTAGCATCGGCGACGAATACTTCGCGCCGTCGCTAGCCCGGACAGCCACCGGCAAGTTCATCCCCGCCGAGTCGCTCATGCAGGACCAATACTGCAAGGACTGCCACGCCGATGTCCACGCGACCTGGGAGAACAGCGTCCACCGCTTCAGCTCGTTCAACAACGAACCATACCTCTTCTCGATCAGAGGCACGCGAAGAGCGCTCTACGAGCGCGACGGATCGGCCGCCGGCTCGCGCTTCTGCGCCGGGTGCCACGACCTCGTCCCGTTCTTCAGCGGTGCGTTCGACGACCCGAAGTACGACGACCCGGACTACGACCTGGCCGGAGACCCGCTCGCCCAGGCAGGCATCACCTGCAGCGGCTGCCACGCCATAACCAAGATCAACAGCCC
>PIVZ01000169.1 GCA_003354045.1 bacterium | reverse complement strand
CTACGAAGCCGGAGGCGAACTCCTTGACGCACGATGCGTCGAGCAGCGTGGAAATATCGAGCTTGATCCCCAGCTCTATTTCGAGCTCACAGAGCAGACCCACGGCTCGCAGGGAATCCACACCGAGCCGTGTGAGCGACGTTTCGAGGTCGAGCTCTTGCGGCTCCTTTTCCAGCTCCATGGCAAGCTTACCGACGATAAGTTCTTCTATTCTCTCTTGTGTCCACATTGTCGTTTCTCGAGTGATTGTCGGTTGAATCTTTTCAGCTTCGCTTCAATGCGATCTGAGTGACGTCCATCAGGCCTGCGCGAAATCCAGCTTGATATGAAGCCAGGTAGAAATCCCACATGCGGAGAAACCGTTCGTCGAACGACATTCTCTTCAACAGCGGCCACGCCTCGTGGAAGCGCCGTCGCCAAGCGGCAAGTGTCTGCGCGTAGTCCGGACCGAAGGACTTCTCTTCTTTCCACAGCAGGCCCGCGCGGTGGCTCGCGCTGTCGAGCCTTGCCGGGCTTGCGATCATGGAGCCCGGCAATATGTATTCACGGATGAAGTCCGTTCGCGTGCGATAGTCTGCAAACGCCCGGTCTGCCACGGTAATCGTCTGCAGCGCGGCCGTCCCTCCCGGTTTGAGGTTGTCGTGGATGCGCTGGAAGTAGAGGGGCCAATACGCCTTTCCGACAGCCTCCGTCATCTCGATGGATGCGATGGCGTCGAATCTGTCGTGTACATCGCGATAATCTGCGAAGCGTATGGTGACGCGGTCCGAGAGACCCGCCTCGAATACACGTCGCTTGGCATAGTCCCACTGTCGTTCGGAAAGGGTGATGCCGGTTACGCGCACGCCATACTCTTTTGCGACGAACAGCGCGAAGGCGCCCCAGCCGCAGCCGATGTCGAGAACCCTGTCGCCTTCATGGAGATTCAGTAGCTTGGCGATGCGGCGATACTTGGCGAGTTGCGCCTCTTCCAGCGATTGACCGGCGTGTTCGAAGAGAGCGGAAGAATAACTCATCGTCGGGTCGAGCCACTGCTCGTAGAAAGAGTTGCCGAGGTCGTAGTGATGGGCGGCGTTGCGGCGTGCGCGCGAGCGTGTATTCGGGCGCAGACGCCGCACCAGGCCGGTCATACGCCGAAATGGCCCGAGACCGGAAAAGGCCCGATGCAATCCGCTCTTGTTTGCAAGGGCAAATTCGATCAAAGCGAGCAGATCGGGGGTATCGAAATCGCCGTCCATGTAGCTCTCGGCGAAACCGCTGCTGCCACCGCGGAGCGTTCGTGAGAGCACGGCGTAACTGCCGAGCCGGAGGCAGGCTTCCGGCCCACGCTCTCGCGCCTCGATGCAGTGTCGCCGCCCGTTGGGAAGCTCTATGGTAAGGGAGCCGTTGCGAATACGTTCTTGTAAGAACTGCAACCAGTCGAATGAACGGCTGGTCGCATACTGCCAGATAGCTGATTCCACGGTTGTTGCGCCTCGCTCCAGACAAGAGGACTTTCAGACCCGTCCTCCAAAGTCGCCGCGCAACTGCGCAGGCCCTCGTCAACAACCGCTACATCCGCTGGAGTCGGCGGTACACTAACCGGGAGATCGGCAGTGTGTCAACGATACTGGACGTTCAAGTTTGTACGACACATTTGCACAATAGGGTTGGCGCTAAGTATGCGAAAAGCAGGGAAAACAAAGGGCAAATGCGTCGCGGATACCGGATCGACAGTTGGTGGCGTTTTATCGACCGCTGTTGCCGTTGCCGGAAACGATACCGAAACGCGCGCAATATTCCGCAAAACGTGGGGCGACTTCGGCACGGTCGAGCCCGAAGCCTTCGAGGGTGTAGCTGTGAACGCCTTGCTTATCGCGTGGGTTGCTAGCGAGGAAGGCCTCCATACGGCTGCGTGCATCTTCGGTGAGAGTGAGTCCGAAGTGATCGTAGATACGTACGATCATGCCGACGGGATCTTTGGCGACCTCGATGAAAGCGGTGTCGAAGAATTGACTACTTTTGTCCGCGAACTTCTCTCTTGCCTCAACGGCGCGCTGCAGATGTCGCTGCCACAGATCGGCCTGTTGCCTTCCGACAAAAGCGGGATCGACGGCGTCTGAGGCCAGGCCGCGCAGAGTGTAGGAAAGACTGGCAAGAGAGGGTAGTACGCCGATCGGATCTCGGTGGGTATGGATGATGAGGGCATCGGGATAGACCGCGAAGAGGTCCTCTATCGCACTCAAGTGGCCGGGACTCTTCAATACCCAGCGCTCCGCAGGATGGCGATACTGTAGGTGTTGGAGAAAACGCTTGTGGGTCCGGTAGGCGGGCACGTAGCTCTGGCTATCGAGCCACGTTTGATAGCTGGGCGTGTTGAACTGCACATGGAACTGCACGCTCATGAACTCATGGCCGAGAATTGCGACGCACTCCTGCGGTAGCCGGGCGGCCATCATGTGTATGGGCGCCAGATTGGGCTCCAGACGGTAGAGATTGTCGAAGTTCTTCTGCATCGCACGGATGCGAGGATCGTTCTCGTAAGTGGAGCGTTCCGGAGGCGGGCACGGGGACTCCACCTCCCACGCCAGAGGTGCGCGGTTGGCGGGGTCTTGCGCCAGCAGGTTGAAGAGCACGGTGGTACCGGTGCGCGGCACGCCGAGGATGAAGATCGGCCGCCTGACCTCTTGCGCCTCGACGTCGGGGTGTTTGTTGCGGAAATCCGAGAGTAGCAGCCGGTTCTTCAGATAGCCGAGAACCTGGGTGCGAGCCATGATGCGGCCGAGCGTGCTGAGCTGCGACTCCTCTCGTAGAGAGGCGAGCAGGATGTCGTAGCCCTCGCGCCAACCCTGTCCACCGAAATCGGTAAGGCCGGTGGCCTTGTGAGCAACCGTGAGCAATCGCTCCGGTTCAAGGCTCGGAAGCCTCAATCCAAGCCTGGTCATACCTGTGCCGAGAGCGTTGATCAGGCGCACCGCCGGCACGCGCGTTGGCTTGGGTGGGCTCATTTCCTAGTATCCTATAGCGGGCAACGACCAAGGCAATTGTCGCGGCGACGCGCCGGGGCTGCTGCAAGCGTTCTTCTGATGTCGGTCTTTGCGGTACTGGAGAGATGGTCATGACGAAGCGGTCAGTACGATCGATGGACAATGGTGGGCCCAACTTGTTTCTTCGACGTCCATTTCTACGTCGAAGTCGAAAGCCGCGACTTGACCCCTTCTTCTTCTGTGCGGTGGTTGTCGTTTTTTGCTTTTCGCAGGCCGGGGCGGAAACGACCGATTATGGGTTGAGCGCCGAGTATGCGCAGACGGTGTGGCCTGCCGGGCATCGCGATTCTGCTAATACCGATTACGTGCCGGTGGTCATGGCGCGCGAGACGGTGGTCAGGAAGCGGCTCCTCGAAGGGCACCCGATTTTCTGGCCGCCGATCTCGGGACCGGGGGGCAATCTTTACGTCAGTACCGGCAAAGGGCCGGGGTACAGCAACTTCTTTGCCATCAGCAGCGAGGGGGAGGTGCTGTGGCAGGCGGCGCCGCAAGAAAGTATCGACGACCTCGACTCCTGGGCGATCATAAACGCGCCAACGGTGGACCGTGCGGGCGATGTCTACGTCGGCGACATGAACCAGCTATGGGCCTTTCGTCCGGACGGCTCTGTGAAGTGGGTGACCGGGCTCAGCGAGTACGGCGTTGACATCGGCTTCATGACCGTGGTGGTGAGCAAGCAGGGATACGTCGGCGGGATAACCACCAACGGCAAGGTGATCTTTCTGAGGCCCGATGACGGCGCGCTTGCCGTGCCCGTGCTCGATCTGCCCGGAGGACCGGGCCCGCCCGCCGCGGACACGCCGCCCAGGTTTCTGTGGGAGGGTTTGATGGATCCCGCCATCAAGCCCCACATCTTCAACCTCATCCAAGGCTGGGAGCTCGAGGTGGCCAACACTCCGGCCCTGCACCCGGAGACCGGACGCATCTACATAACGGCCGGCGGGGTCGAGCAGGGCAGCGGCCTTCTCTACGGCATCGACCTTCTCGACGACCGCCTCGAGATCGCCTTTCAGACAGCGATGGGAGGGGGCAGCGGCACCAGCCCGGCCATCTCGCACGACGGCAAGCGGGTCTATGCCCTCGACGAGGCCGGTCACATGGTGGCGGTGGATGCCCACAGCGGCGAGCTGCTCTGGCAGACGGTAGAGGGCGGCGGCGGCTCGGCCTCTCCGAGCGTCGGTCCGGACGAGACCATATACACGACCTTTCAGGACCACATGCTCGCCTTCAACCCCGACGGCACTCTCAAGTGGGAGAAATCCTACAACGACTTCGTCGCCGGGCAACTACCGGAGGTTGACGGACTGTGGCGCCTGGTGCTCACGGGGCCGGTGCCGTTCATGAACAGCCTCTTCACCGTAGGTGCGAAGGAAGGCTGGATGAACATAGTCGCCGGCTACCACCTGCGCTTCATGCCTTCCGGAAGCAACCGCACGCTGGTGCCGGTTCCCCGACGCTCACTTCTTGTAGCCATAGACCTCGAGACAGGCGAGCCGATCGAAGAGCCGATGGCAATCCCGGAAACCAGCGAGGGATTCATCGCCCCCACACTGGACGGCAGCCAGTACGTAACTTTGTCGGGCGCCATTGCCTCGATCTTCTACAATATGCTCAACCCCTTTCTGCCGGCCCGCTTCGAAGTACCCGAAGAACCGGCGGCCGGCCTGCTGCTGCTCGAGCCCCGATCCTACCGGGCCTTGGCACGCGACGGCCTCGCCTGGCTGCAAGAACTCAACGCCGAGGCGGCTCGCGCCGTCGAAGACGGCAGGAACAAAGACGCGCTCGCCTCGATTCGCCGCGGCACCTTACAGCTGGCCTCCACCGGCGCCGTACTCGGCCGAGCAGCAGGAAGAGGCGAGATCACGAAGGAAAGACGCGTCCAGACGCGCGTTGCACTTGCCCGCCTGGCCAGGGTAAGGCAGGGCGTGGTCGAGGACCTTACCGAAGAGGCCGTTGCAACGGAACAACGAGCTTTGCTCGTGCGCCAGCTCGCGGCGGCCCATCATCTTCTCGACGAGCTGCAAGATTCACTACAGTGATTGGCCGCGGCGGCCCGCCACTCGGCTGACGAGCAGAGAGACTCTCTGCAACGAGTCGCCACGTGCGCGGACGGCGCGGCCCGGCGACGGGCCGATATGCCGTGTAGTCGAGTATGGAGGCATGCGCGGGTAGTGCGCTTCCTCAGGCGGGCTTGCGTCCGTATCAGGCATCAAGGACGGACGGGAGGCGTTCGTGTGCCTCAGGTGCACCGGCCTGTCGTAGAGGCTCGCTCAGCTTTCTCGCAGATAGCTGACGCCGGCCTTGAAATCCTCGTCGAGCAGGCCGACAAACTCGAGCCCGTTCTTCGGGGGGTAAGTGAGGTCATCGAGGCGTTCGAGCACTAGCGACTGTGTCGAGCATTTGTAGGCGCAAACACCGCAACCGACGCAAGGCTCGGGACCGAGTACCGCGACCTTACCGAGCCTGTTCTTGAACTCCTTCACCTTGCCGTCGGCCTTCGTCACGGCGGTCACTCTGTCTTTCGCCTCCGGTGCGTCTACCAGGTGAAGCGCATTCATCGGGCAGCGTTTGACGCAAAGATTGCAGCCGACGCAAGAGTCCGCATCGACCCGTATCCGGTAGTTCGACGCGACCATGCCCTCGGCGTGCCCGAGCTTGTGGTATGCCTCGAACATGACGCAACAGCAGCTACAGCAATTACAGACAGTGTCGGGGTCTTCCTGCATGTTGGACAGTGCGTGAACCAGCCCTTCCTTGGCGCTCTTGCGTAGGATCTCGTTGGCTTCCTCGCGAGTGATCTCGCGACCCATGCCGTTCTCCACGCTGTAGCGGGCCAAGCGGTCGAAGTGCAGGCAGTTCTCGTTGGAGTGCTTGCAGGTGGGTGAGTCGGGGTCCAGCTTCTTCCTGTGTCGGCAAACACAGTTGGTGACGGAGAAGTACTCCTTTGTCTCCAGAACTGCGGCTACTTCTTCGAAGGGCAGGATCTGATGCTTTTCTTCTATCGTCCCTTCGATCGGCAACGTACGTAGGCCCTTGTGGTGTGTGTACTTGAACACGTCCCAAGCGTCGTAATAGTACTTGTTGGCCAGCGGAGCCATGGCCATCGATCGTTCATCGTCACGCCCCGGCCAGAAGGAGAATCGGTTCAACATAAAACCGGCCTCGCTCAGGGAGTAACGGACGTTGTCGCCCTTGACGGTCCGGAAAATCGCGCCTTTCCTGGCAAGGTCATCGAGCTGCTCGCGCAACGCGGCGGGATCCATCTCCTTCATCTCGGCCAGCTCGTCCAGGCTTTTGGCCGAGAAAGGTATGCCGGTCAGCAGGGACGCCTCGTCTGGCGTAAAAGCGGCCCCGACCAGGGGCAGTATCTTGTCGGCCTCGGGCAGTGGGAACCAGTGCTTGTTCAACCAATCGACAAGACCTGCATACGCTTCATGTTCAGACATTTCGTTCCCTCCGGTGGCTATCTCCCGAACTTCGCGCGTGTTGGAAGAAGACTCGCGGCACGACGATGCTGCCGAGCCCCCGTTCCTGGCGGCAAGCGGCATGCTGCCTCATCGGCGCTATTGAACCAAGGACACCTTGAACTCATCGTTGCGGGTGAGCCAGACGATGCGGGCGGCGAAGGGAGCGCGGATGGGGCAGGTAAGGCCGCTTTCTTCGAGCTCGACCTCGGTGTCATCGGCGGCGTAGGAGGCCTTGACTGACCAGCCCGCGCCTTGTGGTAGGGGTAAGACGGCGGCGTCGGCTTGCGGGTCGGCGAAGGCGTGGGCAACTACGAGGGCTTGGCTTTCGTCGGCACTGGTTCGCACGACGCCCTGCCAGCCGGTGGGACGCCGGTAGCTTCTCTGTGGTGTGCCGTAGATCTTCGAGCGGCCGTCTCGGATGATTGGTGCGACCGAAGGGTAGAGATCGAGTGCTGCGCGTACCAGTGACCACTGCTCGTCGTCGAGGTCGGTCACGTTGCCGGACAGACAGACGCGGCCGAGGAAGGTTGCGGCCATCGAGTAGACTATGCGCTCGGGTGTATCGCTCGCGCGCAGCACCGCCCACACCAGAGACTGGCGCGGAAGGATCAGGCGTTGGAGGTTGGCTGCGATCAGCGGCACTTCCAGACCTTCATGTGCATCCGAGAACGAGCCCATGGCGGTGAGGGCCTGCATCGAAGGCTCGAGTCGATGTCCGCCGGAGGCACAGTTCTCGATCACGAGATCGGGGAGGCGCTCGCGCATTCGACGGAACAGCCGACTGGTTCCATCGAGATGTTGGCGAAGACCTTCACCGGGCGACTCGGCTCCGTCTACCCCGAGGCCGATTGCGTCGTTGTAGTCTATCTTGCAGTAGCCGAAGCCGCCTTCCCGCAGCGTGTCGATCACTCGCTCTTCGAGTAAACGATGCGCCTCGGGGTCGCGTAGGTCCCAGAAGCGGCGCCGGCCGACGGTAAGCGGCACGCCGTCTCGTTGAAGCAAATGATCGACTTCAGCAGCGAACGATTCCGATTCGTCGCCTACCGTTTCCATCTCGAACCACAGGCCGGGGATCAGGCCGCGCTTACGGATCTCGTCCGCCGTGGCTCGCAGTCCATCGGGGAAGCGATCGCCGTTGAGCCTCCAGTCGCCGTGGCTGGCCATCCAGTTGACCGAGCCGTCGAGCCCGACGTACCAGCCGGCATCGATCACGAGGTAGGTTATGCCGCTTCCCTCGAGACGGTCGGCCAGGGCTACCAGGCTCTCGTGGCTCGGAGTTCCCCAGCTCGTGCACCATTCGTTGAAGCAGATCGGCAGGCTGCGCTCGATCTCCGGCTGAGTATCGGCCGCGGCTTTCTGCGCAGAGGTCAGCCGCTGGCACAAAGCGTCGATGTCGCCGGCCACGCATGAGAGCACCGCTTCGGGAGCGGAAAACGCCTCGCCCGGCGCGAGCGTCTTGGCCCAGTGGCCCAGTTCGCGGTCGGCCAGACCGCCGGAGAGGTTTACGAGGTCGTCGGCGCGTGCGAGCTCCATCTGCCACGAGCCGTTGCAGGCGAGCTGAGCTCCCCACAGAACCCCGGCTTCGCGGTCCTCGACAGCCGCGGTCGGAAAGAACCCACGCACCGGCATCGAGCCTACCTGGCCGAAGCGTTCCGAGACCTGGTTCATGCCGATCCACGAGCGTTCGAGATGGAGGTCGTAGATCGTGTCGGTTGTGTGGCGGCCCTCGGCGCTCCAAGTCGAGCGGAAGCGGTGGAAGACGAAACGGTCGGGCGCATCGTCGAGGGCGAAAGGCGAAAGGCCGCCCAAAGAGAAACTGGTGACCATGTCGAGGGTGATCGCTTCGGGTGATCGGTTCTCGACAGAGGTTTGTACTCGCAGGAAGCCGTCACCTTCACGGTGGGAGAGCCGCTGCGTGCAGTGAAGCTCCGAGGCGTCGGCGAGCTCGGTGACGATGCTCATCGTGGATGCCGCGCTGTCCACCCTTTGCTCGACGAGTCGCAGGCCGCGCGTGGTCTCGCTGTCGCGCAGCGTGCGGCCGTTGGCGTATGGAGAAGACGGACCGTCACCGCGGCGGTGCACGTGAACGAGCGAGTCAACGCGCCAGGCAGGCATGCCCCAGGGAAGGACGGCGGTCACGTCGGGCTCTTCTGCCAGCGCTCTCCGTTTGTCGCCACTTGGCAGGGCGGACTTCTCGGTCGGCCAAATCCACAGGCCGACGGCGCTGCCCGCCGGATCTGCGGGGTAGTGGACGGTCATGTCCCCTAGCTCGAACCAGGTTGGAAGTTCCGTTCCCATCTCTGTGCCCGGT
>PIVZ01000168.1 GCA_003354045.1 bacterium | reverse complement strand
CTGTAACCAAGGAAGCGGCTCCTTTGAGTATCAGCGTACACTGATGCCCCTCGCAGAAGGTGCGCGCCACGCCGAGACGATCGTCCTGCACACCGCCACTGCTCAGTGCCGTCATGCGCGCCATTTCCCCTGGATGAGGCGTGAAAACGGCATCCACGAAGCCGCGTGCGTTGCGACGCTCGAGCAACTCTTTGAGCGATCCCCAGTTGAGCGCCGTATTGATGCCGTCGGCGTCCACGACCACCGGGCCGTCATAGTGGGAGAGCAGATTGCGGAGGATCTCCCATCCGCCCGCTCCGGTTCCGAGCCCGGGACCGATAATGACTACGTCGAATGCCGCTAGCTCGCCCGCGAGGCTATCCCACGCACCCTCGGCGATCTCCCCGCTCTCGTCGTTCGGCAGCCTGAGCGTCATGGCCTCCGCCAGCGCGGCGTCGGTGACCGTGGCCAGCTGCGCGGGAAGCGCCATCGTCACGAGGCCGGCGCCGGCCCGCAGTGCGCCTCTGGCTGAGAGCAACACGGCTCCGCTCTTGCCCGGTGAGCCGCCAATAGTGAGGACGTGACCCATGATGCCTTTGTGGGTCATCGGACGGCGCCGGACCAGCAACGGACGGCAGGTCGCCGGGCTCATGACGCCGCCGATCACGTCCACCCCGCAGGCCGCAGGATCCATGAGTCCGATGTCGGCCACCACGACGCGGCCGCTGTGATCGGGTCCACTCGCCAAGAACAACCCCGGCTTGGCCGCACCCAGTGTAACGGTGAGATCGGCGCGTACCGCGCTGCCGAGCGGCTGCCCGGTATCGGCGCACAGCCCCGATGCAATGTCGGCGGCAATCACCGGCAGCTCGCTTGCAGCCAGGGCGTCCATCACCCTGGCCAGCTCGGCTCGGACCTCTCGATCGAGACCTGTTCCCAGCATCGCATCGAGGACGACATCGTAGTCAGGCGCGCCGTCTCCGCTCAGATCCCGCAATGCCGCTTCCGCGTCGATCACACGGCCTTCGCCCGTGCGCCAGCGTTCGAGGTTGGCCGCCGCATCGCCGCCGGGGCGGGGTTCTCCGGCCACCAGCGCGACGGTAGCTTGCCAGCCTTCTTCGGCCAGCAAGCGGGCCACGACGGAGCCGTCTCCACCATTGTTTCCCGAGCCGGCAAGGACCAAGAGGCGTCGCTCGCCTCTGCAAGCCCGCACCAGTCGTGGCGGAGCGTTGAAGCTCTCCGGCGCCATGAACACTTCAGCGATCAGTTGCCCGGCTCGCTCCATCAGCTGCAGCGACGGCACGCCCGAGGCTATGGTTCGCTCGTCGAGAAGGCGCATGGCCTCGCGGCCTACGACCAGCGACGGGGCTATGCCTGGGCGCGTTGGCATGGCTGGTCAGTCCGAGCGGGCGGCGCGACAGGCCGCGAGCATCTCGCGGGTGGCCTCTTCGATGCCCAGCATGACCGCACGCCCCACGATGCTGTGGCCTATATTCAACTCCTCGATCTCGGCTATGGCGGCGACCGGACCGACATTGGCAACCGTCAGTCCGTGGCCTCCATGGACTTCCAGACCGCACTTGTTTGCCAAAGCAGCACCATCCACCAACGCCTGCAGGAAACGGTCCCTCTCGGCCTCGCCGGCGGCATCGGCATAGGCGCCGGTGTGCAGCTCGACGGCTGCAGCGCCTACCGCTGCCGAGGCTTCTATCTCGCTCGGTTCTGGATCTATGAACAAGCTCACGGTGATGCCCTGGCCGGCAAGGCGCGCAACGACCCCGGAGAGAAGATTCTCGCGGCCCGCGACAGACAGGCCACCTTCGGTCGTGAGCTCCTCTCTACGCTCGGGAACCAGGCAGGCGTCTTGCGGGCGCACCCTGCAAGCGAACTCCACTATTTCCTCGGCCGCGGCCATCTCCAGGTTGACCTTCGTTGCTACGCGTTCCTGGAGTGCCAGGACGTCACCTTCTTGGATATGCCTGCGGTCCTCTCGAAGATGAACGGTGATGCCGGCGGCGCCGCCGCGCTCGGCCGCCAGCGCTGCCTCGACCGGATCGGGATAGGTGGTCAACCGGGCCTGCCTGAGCGTGGCCACGTGATCGACGTTCACTCCTAGCCGCAATTCCTTCATCGGGCTAGCCCAGCTCGGCCTTGATGGCCTCCGCGATGATTCGCGCGTGCTCGTCCACGACCGCGTCGTCTTCACCCTCTACCATTACCCGCGCCAACATCTCGGTACCCGAGTAGCGGACGACGACGCGACCGCGCTCGCCGAGGGCGCCTTCGGCCGCCGAGATGGCGCCGTTGACCGAAGCAATCTGACCGAGGTCCCTCTTCTCTCTCACCTTCAAGCTCAGGAGCACCTGCGGGCAGTCCTTTATTATACTGCGCAGCTCGGAGAGAGGGCGCCCGCTGGTTTTCATGACTCCGAGCACCAGGAGGGCGGTTATCAGGCCGTCTCCGGTAGTCGCGTGGTCGAGAGAGACTATGTGCCCCGACTGCTCGCCGCCCAGATTGAAGCCACCCTCACGCATGCGCTCGACGACGTAACGGTCACCGACGGGAGTGCGCTCGAGTGTTATGCCGCGCTCACGAAGAGCAACCTCGAGCCCGAAGTTGGACATTACGGTGCCGACGACAGTGGCGCCGGCGAGTCGGCCTTGTTCGTGCATCGTGGTGGCCAGTATCGCCAACATGTGATCGCCGTTGACCTCTAGACCTGTTTCATCGACGAGAATGGCGCGGTCTGCGTCGCCGTCCAAAGCGATGCCGACCTCGGCCTCGGCTTCGCCCACACGCGCGCGCAGAGCCTCCGTATGTACGGCACCCACTCCATCGTTGATATTGGTGCCGTCAGGGTCCACACCGATTGCGTCCACCTCCGCCCCGAGCTCTTCGAGCACCGTCGGGGCTACTCTGTGGGCCGCGCCGTGCGCGCAATCAACGGCCACGCGCATCCCGTCCAGCGTAAGTGCGCGCGGGAAGGCGCTCTTTACAAAGACGTTGTAACGGCCGTCGGCATCATCAACCCGAAAGGCTTTGCCTATGCCCGTGCCTTGTGGGTGCAGGCGGTCGATCTCGTCGCCGGCCACCAGGGCCTCGATATTCGCCTCGGCCGCATCCGGCAGCTTGAAGCCGTCTGGCCCGAAGAACTTGATGCCGTTGTCCTGGAAGGGGTTGTGTGAGGCGGAGATCGCCACCCCCGCGTCCGCCCTCAGGGTGCGCGTGAGGAAGGCGACGCCGGGTGTGGGCATGGGGCCCACCAGGGACACATCCACGCCCATCGAGCACAGCCCCGAGGCAAGCGCCGTCTCGAACATGTAGCCGGAGAGCCGCGTATCCTTGCCGATGACGATCCTGTGGCGTCTGTCCCCGGAGGTCTGGAAATGGCGGCCTGCGGCGCGTCCCAGCCTGAGCACCGTCTCCGGCGTCATCGGCTCCACGTTGGCCACACCCCTGACCCCGTCGGTGCCGAAGAGGCTGCGTGGAATATCCTTTGTTTCCAGATTCTTACCAGCCACTACTCAACTTCGCCTCGAACATTTGCGCACCGCTTCCTCTGCGCCCTCTACCATATCGGGGCCGCTCGGCAGTGTGGCAGCTTGATGGACGCTCCCGCCAGCCGGCCTGTTTCGTCTCGGTTGGATCGGCTCAGCTGGTAGCCGGCACCTCGGCGCCGTTTGCCTCGAGGATCTCGTCGATCTCCTTGGAGTCGAGGATTTCTCGGTCGAGCAAAGCGATCGCCATCGAGTGCAGCGCTTCCAAGTTGGTCTCGAGAATCGTCTTTGCGCGATCGTGAGCGTCGTGGATCAGCCGCTGCACCTCGGTATCTATCATCTCTGCTGTATGCTCGGAATACTCGCGCTGGCGCTGGATGTCCATCCCCAGGAACGGCTCCTCGTCGGGCCGTCCGAACATCACCGGGCCGAGCTTGTCACTCATGCCCCATTCACAAACCATCTTGCGCGCCATCTCGGTCGCTCGCTCGATGTCGTTGCCCGCGCCGGTGCTGAGTTCATTGAGGACGATCTCCTCGGCAGCCCGTCCACCGAAGAGAATGGCCAGGCTGTTGATCAACCAACGACGGCTGTAGGAGTGGCGATCCTCGAGCGGAACCTGCTGGGTGAGGCCGAGGGCCATGCCGCGCGGGATTATCGTTACCTTGTGGACCGGGTCGGTGCCCGGCAGCATTCGCGCCACCAATGCATGGCCAGACTCGTGATAGGCCGTGTTGCGCCGTTCGTCATCGCTAAGGACCAGGCTCCTGCGCTCACTGCCCATGAGAACCTTGTCCTTGGCCACTTCGAAGTTATCCTGGGAGACGGCTTCGCCGTCCGCTCTGGCTGCCTCCAGCGCAGCCTCGTTTACCAGGTTCTCCAGGTCGGCGCCGCAGAAACCGGGCGTGGCACGGGCCAGCCCGTTCAGATCCACGTTGTCGGCCAGTGGCACCTTGCGCGTGTGCACTTTCAGTATGCCTTCGCGGCCGCGCACGTCGGGGCGCGGAACGACTATGCGGCGGTCGAAACGGCCGGGCCTCAGTAGCGCCGGATCGAGTACGTCAGGACGGTTGGTGGCCGCCACCATGATGACGCCCTCGTTGGACTCGAAGCCATCCATCTCCACCAGCAATTGGTTGAGCGTCTGCTCGCGCTCGTCGTGCCCGCCGCCCAGCCCGGCCCCGCGGTGGCGGCCGACGGCGTCGATCTCGTCGATGAAGATGATGCACGGAGCGTTCTTCTTACCCTGCACGAAGAGGTCTCGTACCCGCGAGGCCCCCACTCCGACGAACATCTCCACGAAGTCCGAGCCGGAGATGGAGAAGAACGGCACGCCGGCCTCCCCAGCCACGGCGCGTGCCAGCAGGGTTTTGCCGGTGCCCGGTGCGCCCACCAGCAACACTCCCTTGGGAATGCGGCCGCCTAGTCGGGTGAACTTCTTGGGATCGCGCAGAAAGGCGATTATCTCCTCGAGCTCGTCTCGCGGTTCGTCGATGCCGGCAACGTCGTTGAAGGTGACCTTGTTCGCGTTCTCGTTGAGCAATCTGGCCCGGCTCTTGCCAAACGACATCGCCTTGCCACCGCCCATCTGCATCTGGCGCATGAAGAAGATCCAGATACCCACCAGCAGCACCATCGGGAACCACTGCACCAGCATGATGACGTACCAGGGGTCGTCGGCTTCCGGTTTGACCGAGAAGGGCACCTCCGTCTCCAGGAAGCGCTCTATGGCGTCCTCTTGCGGCCCGTAGGTCCGAAATTGCCGGGTGCCGTCCATGGTGCCGCGGATCAGGTCCCCCTGGACGGTCACGGTATCGACGCGGCCTTCCTTCAGGTCGGCGACGAACTGGCTATAGCCGATCTCCTCGTCGCGGTTCTGCTGTGCCTGGAACATGTTGAACAGCAGCACCACCATGAGGCCCAGAACGAGCCAAAGCGCAAGATTTCTGGAGAACTGATTCATTCGTCGTGGGTTACTTGCGCACTGCTATGACAGTCACGCAAATCCTCGTTTTGATTGATAAATCTCCCAAAAAACACGTTAACACGGCCCTGCTGGGGCGGCAAGGTGACAAGCGGCGTCCGCGTCGGACGAGTGTAGATGTCCACAGAACTGACAACCTAGCCCAGATTTCCCGCGGCGCAATCGCAGGCGATGCCGAATATCGAAATGACTACCGCAATTGCGCGCATTCTCTCGGCGTCGGCAACGCCCCTCGATTGGCGGCGCACGCTCTCGGGCTGCCGCCTCAGCTCTCCCGCTCGTCCGGCCGGCGCACCACGGCCTCGAGCGTGGCGCCATCGCGTACGACCGTCAGACCGGGAAGATCGACCGACTCGCGGCCGGCCGTCGAGTCGAGGATTCGCTCGAGCGCCTCGACGTGGCGCAGGTCTGTCTGTCCGTCGAGTCCGGCCCCCTCGAGCCATCTCCTGAGCAAGCGGCCACGTAGCGCCGGCGGTACTCCGGCCAGGGCCACGAGGTCGATCTCCCTGCCCGAGTCTCCGTTGCAGCAAACGAAAGCCTCATGCCGGGCCGCTTCCTCTTCGAGCAACTCGTCTTCGCGCCGCCAGATTTCCGCGGTGGCCGGTAGACGATCGAGGGCCCCCTCGCCCAGCTCGGCGACGATGACCGGAAGGATACGGTGACGGATCAGGTTACGGCGATAACGCAGGTGCGCATTGCTGGCGTCCTCCATCCAACCGAGGCCGCGGGCTCTCAAGAAAGCGCGCAGATGCCGGCGCGGCACTCCGAGAAGCGGACGCACCAACCGGCCGCGCTTGGGCGGGATCCCCGCCAGCCCGCGCAGGCCGCTGCCGCGCAACAGGCGGAACATCATCGTTTCGATCTGGTCGTCGGCGCTGTGGGCGGTGGCGATCCAGCGACAATCGCGCTCGTTGGCGAGTCGCTCCAGTGCGGCGTAGCGCTGGTCGCGCAGGTGCTCCTCGTCGTCCGCACCCGGATCGGCTACGCGCACACAGTGGGAATGAACGCCGGCCGCCCGGCATGTGGCGGCAACGAAAGCCGCTTCCACAACAGCCTCAGGTCGCAGGGCATGATCGACATATGCGGCCTCGACTGAAAGCTCTTTGCTCCTACCGGACAGGCGCAGGAGCTCGAGCAGCGCCATCGAGTCGCCACCGCCTGAAACGGCCGCCAGCACACAGCCGCCGGCGACGCCGAGATTGGCGAGAGAGTTCTCGAACTCCTTCACAAGAGAGAACTGATCGCGGGGCAAAGTCTCCCCATATTTCGGCTGCGACGAACTCACGAGAGCTACATTGTGCCCCCGGCGGGCGGGCATGCGAAGCCACCGTGTATTTTCCGCCCGCCCGCCGAGGCGTTGGCAACTAAAGGCCGACTTTGGCAGCATCGCGGCACATGTTCACCCGGATTCTTCTGCTCCTGGCCTGTATGGCTGCGTTCTCGATCTCACCACCCCTGTCCCTTGCCGTCGCGGAGGAGGAGGCAAAGCCCGTTAATCCTTTCGCCGACAAGAGCCGGCAGCGCATGAACTCCATCGCCGAGGACCTGCACAAGACGGCCAACACTTACGGGCCCGACAGTGTCATTCTGCAGACCAAGCTTCTCATCAAGTGCATAGCCGCCGATGCGGCCGGCCCCTCCGAGGTGCGGGTAGTGGGTCCGTCGTCGAGCGGCGGCGACTACCTTCGCGTCGAGGTTGCCACCGGTCTGATATTTCCGGCCGACGACTCCTCGCCGAGCTCACGCGTTAACAGAGTGTGGCAGAAGATCGCTGTTCCCGCCCTGGCCGAAATGGGATCCTTCAACATGGAGCCCGGCGGGCTCGAGCTCATCTTCGCGTTCGGCGTTCAGGATCTCGCTACGCTCGATCTGAAACGCCCCGACCCCACCCTACCCGCAACCGACGAGACCGTCTCTATTGTCTTCGATGCCGCCACGCTCGACGACTTCGCGTTCGACGCGATTACTACCGACGACCTTCGCAAGGCCGTCAAGGTCCGTTACGGAGAGCGCGAGATCGCCGGCTGGGAAGACGACTGACTCGGTGTGCCGGCCACCGCCATGTAGATGAGGTGCGCGGACTCTCGAGCGCGGTCGCCCGCGTGGCTGGCCACCGACCGCTTTCGCGAATTCGGTAACCATCCACGCGGGCTGCGCGCGGGGGGTGGCGCCAGCGGGCCGGGAGAGAGCACCCGCCGGCGCGTGCGGCAAGGTGCTCAGTCGAGCGTGCTCGGGAAAGCCAGATAGGTTCCGTAATCTGGCCCCCCACCTTTGCCGTATCTCAGGATCGTGCAGGCGATCTTCCCATCGATGCTCTTGTCGCCCCCGTGGGCATCCACGCTCGTCACCACCACGGTCGCAATCCCGACTATCGTGGTCAGTCCGGAGGGGTTGGAGCAATCGAAGTCATCATAGACGGGGATCTGCACCCGCCACTCGCCGTCCTCGTCCTTGCGTTCGTCAAAGAGGTCCTTGATCGCCTCGAGGGCGGTGGTGATGGTTCCGCCTATGAATACGAACTGGGTCTCGCCGACCACCACCTCCGGGCTCTCGAAGGCGCCGTCCTTGATGCCTTCGATGATATGTTTGAGCTTGCTGGCGTTGGCCGACCATGACTCGAAGGTGTGCCAGCCGGCACAACCTTCCAGTGTGCCGGTCGGGTAGAATTTGATGAGCGCATCGGTTCCGCACTTGGCCTTCTTGTCCTGGAACCACACGTTCGACACGCCGACAGGCAGCTCGATTCTACCGGCCGGGAGCGTCGAAAGCGGCGTCAGCGCGGACGATGCGCGCGCCGAGACGTCGAAGCTGTCCATGCCTATGGCGCTGGCCAGCAGTGTCGTTACCGGTCCGTTGGCTACCTCGTCGCGACGCGCACGAACAGAGACCGACGTGGGACCGGTAGTGGTCTCCTCGAAGGCGATCTCGCTGCTCATCCCATCATCGGCATAGGCCCAGCGGCCGTAGGTAAGATCGTCGCCGTTGATCGTTATAGGATCGCCGGCCACCCTATTGCTCTCCGCAACCCGGTTGACGGACTCGAGTATTCGAGCCTCATCAGCTGCAGTCAAGGTGTAGCTCCCAGGATCCGTTTTCCCCAGCTCCTGATAGAGGCGCCCGAGTTCCAGGGTGGCCGAGTCGGCGGAAACATCGGCTACATTTTGCAGATCGGCCTGTGTGACGAGCATGTGTCCGGTGTCTATGACAACGGCACCGAAGGCAATCATGCCCACCAAGGAAACGCCCGCCAGGATCGTCATGGATCCTCGCTCGGATTTCGAAACTATTACTTGATTGTTCTTCATCGTAGACATCCCTCCCTTCGGCAGTGCCCGCGGTATTGGA
>PIVZ01000752.1 GCA_003354045.1 bacterium | reverse complement strand
GCGGTGAAGTTGTCATAGAGCAGTATTGCGATCTTCATCGTTCTTTCCTCCGTTGAATGAGTCTGTCGACTCGCGGTGCCCGCCAATCAGCCGAGCCGCGCGGCGACACAAGCGACCGCTGCAGACTCGGGTCAGGCACCGCGTCAGCCTGTGGATTGAAATCTATGTCGATAGTCTGCCGGTCCCACGCGCACGTGACGCAGGAAGGCCCGGCGCATCGTCTCGGCGCTTCCGAAGCCGCAGTCACGTGCCACCTCTTCAACGCTCGCGCGCGTTTCCTCGAGCCGGCGCCGTGCGGCCTCGACGCGCGTCCGTTCGACGAAACGCGCCGGCGTCAGGCCGACCTCGCGGGCGAAGACACGCGCGAAGTTGCGCGGACTCATGCAAGCACGCTCGGCCAGCGCCTCGACTGAAACGACAGCGCCCGGATGCTCGGCGATCCATGCTTGGACGTCTCTTATCGGCTCGCGCTCCGCTACCTGGGAGGCGAGCTGCGCGCTGAACTGAGACTGTCCGCCCGGACGTTTGAGGAACATGACCAGCCAACGGGCAACCACGAGCGCCACGTCGCGTCCGTGGTCCTCTTCGACGAGCGCCAGGGCGAGATCCATGCCGGCGGTAACTCCGGCCGAGGTATAGACGTTGCCGTCTTTGATGTAGACGGGGTCGGAATCGACATCGATGTCCGGGTAGAGGCGCCCCAGCTCTTCGGCAAACGCCCAGTGCGTGGCCACGCGCCGCCCCTCGAGCAAACCGGCCTCGGCGAGCAGGAGCGCGCCGGTGCACACGGAGGCCACGCGCCTGGCCCGCGGCGCCGCGCGGCGCAGCCAGTCGATGGTCGAACGATCCGAGGCCACCGAGCGGGTGCCGAACCCGCCCGCGACCATGAGGGTGTCGAGCGAGCCGACGACAGAGCGCATACCGCGGCGTGCGACCAACTCGATGCCTCCCGAGCTGCGCACCGGCCCCGCGCTCGCCGCCACGATCTCGGTAACGTAGCCCTCGCGGCCGCGGCCGTCGGCCTCGAGAAGCCGGGTCGCTGCGTTGAACACCTCGAGCGGACCAGTGACATCGAGCACCTGCACGTCGGGGAAGGCCAGCATCACGACGCGACGTCGTTGCAGGCCGGATGCATGCCGGGCTCGTGTACGCCCGCCCGTCGCCTGCCTGACCGGCGGACGCCTGCCCGCCGAATGCCGGCCAGCAGTGTCTTTGCGCTTTGCCATGGGCCGAGTATGGCCCTCGTCGATGATGGCCGCAATGACAAGTACCCCTCGGATTCTGCCACACCCAAACTCGGCCGGACCTCTAGCGTAAAAGCTCCGTCGGCGTATACTCCCGGCCCGGCATTCGTTGCCGAAAATTTCATCTCGCGCGGGCGAGGCGAGGCACCATGACGATAAAGACCCCTATATGCAGTCTCCTGGGCATCGAGTATCCGATCATTCTCGGCGGAATGATGGGCATCAGCGACTCCAAACTGACGGCCGCCGTATCCAATGCCGGCGGACTCGGGACGCTCTCGAGCGCCACCTTCGGCGAGGAAGGCACACGGCTCGAGATCGAGAAGATCAAGACGCTGACCGACAAACCGTTCGCGGTGAACCTGCCGATATTTCACCCGATGGTCCCGGCCCTGATCGAGCTACTCCTCGAGATGAAAGTAGGTATCGTTGCCACTTCGGCGGGAAACCCGGCCAAGTACACCAGTCGCCTGAAGGACCACGGGGTCACCGTGCTGCACGTCGTGTCCTCCGTGCGCACGGCCATGAAGGCGGCCGACGCCGGCGTAGACGTGATCGTTGCCGAAGGCGTGGAGTCCGGCGGCAAGGTGAGCCGCGAAGAAATCCCGGCCATCTCACTCATTCCGCAGGTTGTCGAGGCCGTCGATGTACCTGTCGTCGGTGCAGGCGGACTTGCCGACGGCCGCGGCTTACTTGCTGTCCTGGCCCTCGGAGCCCAGGGCGCACAGTTCGGAACGCGCTTCCTGGCCACCGCCGAAGCTCCGGCCCACGACAACTGGAAGCGCGTGCTGGTCGGCGCCAGCGACGATGCAACTGCGGTTGCCTGCCGCCTGTCCTCGCCGACACGAATGATCCGAAACAAGTTCTTCGACGAGATGAACGCTCTCGACGAACCGGGCAAGACCG
>PIVZ01001625.1 GCA_003354045.1 bacterium | reverse complement strand
CTTCAATATCGCTGCCGCTGAGCTTCAACTTCATCGTGGCCGTCTGGGCCTCAGGGATAGGACCACCGGAGATCGTCACAGACCACGTACCCGTGATCGGGTCGCCGCCCTCGCCTTCCTCCGTGGCCTCTTCGCTCGTAGGCTTGTCATCGCCGGCCTCACCCTTGGCCTGCTTCTCCTCCCACTCCGCAAGCTCCTTCTCGTACTTCTCCCACTTCTCGGCGTACTTCTTGCCGGCCTTCAAACGACCCTTGAGCTTCTTGGCGACGTTCATCGGATCGGTCTTCGATAGATCGAACGTCACACCCGCCGTCGCCCGAACCACCCGAGACTCGCGATCAGCGCCGGCCGTCTTCACCGCCGCAACCTGCGAACCCTGCGGAGAAGGAGAATAGGGCGAAAGCAACACGGTCGTCACACCCGAAAGAGCCACACGACGCTCCGCCCGGTCCGGCACACCGATGATCTTGGTCAGCGACATGTTGGGACTCATCCCGCCCCTGTCGCCGTCCAGTGCCCCGGC
>PIVZ01001624.1 GCA_003354045.1 bacterium | reverse complement strand
TGACCGACATGGGCTGGGAGGTCTACCCACAGGGGCTGACCGACGCGCTCAGGAGGCTGCACGACGATTACTCGCCGTCCGCCCTCTATGTCACCGAGAACGGGGCCGCCTACGATGATGTCGCCTCGCCCGGCGGCCGGACACGGGACACGCGTCGTGTTGCGTACCTCCGTTCGCACCTCGCAGCCGCCAGGCGTGCCCTGGAGAACGGCGTCCCCCTGCGTGGCTACTTCGCATGGTCACTGCTGGACAACTACGAGTGGCAGCACGGCTTCACCAAGCGCTTCGGCCTCATCGAGGTCGACTTCGACACCGGTGCCCGGACTCCCAAGGATAGCGCGCACGAGTACAGGGGAATCATCGCCGCCAATGAAGTCGGCGAGGACGACTGACACCACCACGAGGAGATTCACGTGAGAACGAGAAGCGAGAACCCAGGCCTCCGTGTGATGCATGTCGTGCTCATCGCGCTCCTCCTGCTGGTGGTCGTCGGCTCCGCGCCGGGCACCGTCGTTCGCGTGGC
>PIVZ01000167.1 GCA_003354045.1 bacterium | reverse complement strand
CCAGCGGCAACCCAGCGTCAGAGATGTCGAGTACTCGTACAGATCCGACCCGATCACGTCGCGAATCTGCTCGGCGGCTCGCCACCGAAACCTCTCTGCGATGATACACGGGCGAAAGGCGCTGGTCTTTGGCTGAAAAGCCATGCCTGTCCCTACCCTCAACGCTTGGCCTTGAAGCCTTCGCCGTCGTTACGGCGCGTGCCCTCGGCTGCGAAGTCGGTCGTCACACACAGGCCACTGCTGTCGAGGAGTTGAACGACCCATTACCTCTTTCGCGCGGTGTACCGGGCGCCGTCGTCCTTCTGGACGTAGTTCATGGTCGCTCCTACGCATAGGCCGTCGCTAGTAACGATCTGAATCGTCGGCGAGAGGTTTCCGGACAACGCCGGAGCCACGCCTGTTGGCAAGAGTGGTGTGGATTCTAAAGGGTGGTTCCGGCCCTGAACGCTCACTCTGCCTTTGCCGGGATCCCCGGCTCGATACATGATCTTGGTGATACCGTCGCTGCTAGGAGAGTTCTCTTTGAAGCTGTAGCCCTCGCTGCCTCTGGCGCGCCAGCAAGGAGTAACGTAATTGTAACCGCAATTCGGACCGGCCCGAACGACAAAGAAATTCTGGACCAGGATGTCGCTGTCGTCGTAGATACAGACCGATACGGCGGTGTCTCCACTGACCGGATCGCCGAAATCGCCTTGCGTCGTGTCGGTCGATATCTTCTTCCACAGTAGCTTCATCCTTTCTCCGTTTTGCTTCCTCTCGTCGTACTTGAGCTTCGCCCGGTCGGCGTCCAAACAGGTAGAAGCCGCGGTGTCTGAACACATATTGAGTATCAGGTCCGCGCACGGCCCACCGCAGATGTCTCTGCTGCCGGCAAATAGAGACTCATCGTTCAAGTCGTAAGCGAGTGTCGTAACCGCCCCTCCCAAGGCGAAATTGCCGCCCGCGGCGGCATTGATCGCAGAAACGCCTGAGCTATTCAGTGGAACCGTAACGGCCAACCCGCCGCCGATGTCGGCGACGTTGCCTACGTTGCGCTCGCCGAAGCCATCTCCGGTCCCCAGGTCGGCGAAAACCCCCGTAAGCCCGGAGCCTCCCGCCACGAGTGCTGGGATCGGCGTCAACGCATCGAATAGCGTGTAAGTCTCGCCGTCGACATCTAGCTCGGTCCCAAAACGCCTAACGTGCAACGCCGCGCCCATGACAGGATCGACTACCGAGCTGAGATCGAAAACGAAGAAATTCCTGTACTCAGTCGCGGGATCGCAACTCTCTGCACACCACCCGGCAAGATGGTTGTAGTTCGTTGCCTGGTGAAAACCCGTATCGTCGTACCATCCCGTGTCGAACGCGGGATAAACCTGGCCGTTCGCCTCATGTCCCAGCATGGAGATGGTGAGTGCGATTGCGGCAAGACAGACGCTCGCGGTCGTCCTTAGCCGTCGAGCCATTCTCTGGTCCACGGAACCGACGATTGATCTACCGAACGTCGAAAGCGTCAGGGGCTGGCCTTCTGACATGATCCGTCCTCCCTACAGCTAGACACTGTTAGACCGCCTAACGTGCGCTATTCAGTGAGAATCATGCTCCGACCTTCAATCGCACGCCATATCGGGCCGTACTCGTTATTCGCCCGACGGTCCCACGACAGCTACGGTCAGTCAAGGGTAGGTTGAGGTCGCGCCCTATACGTAAGCTAGGACGGCCGCCGGGCACCTGATGGATCCCCGGCAATCCTTTCCCGAAAGAAGGAGAAGGAGATTTTGAAACGCTTCATCTTCGATGGAGGTTTCAGGACACTCGAAAGAGATACATGGCCCAGCCCAAGCAGTCCCGGCCCCAGCTCAAGTAGGCATCCCGGTTCCTGCGGATGACTCGTAACAAAACTTCTACGTCCGGATCGTCGGGACGGTCAACCGCGTACCGCTCAGCGGCCTGCCACTGGAGCCCCTCGTAGTGGTCCCAGTCGTCCTGGTTGGACACTAGAGAGTATAGGAAGGTAAGACCCAGCTCCTCACCGGTCTTTAGATTTCCGATGTGAGAACCGCACATATCAGGGGTAGTGTCTGTAAGCTTCAGGTACTCGGGATCCGGCTCCCCCCTCCAGAAGGGCTCTCCCACGAGGACCAGGCCGCCGGGCCGAGCCATCTTCATGAGAGCCTTCAATGTACCTGCGTGACCTTGGTACACCCAGGAAGCTCCGATGCACGAAACAAGGTCCAGCCGCCCGATTTTGTCGGGGGCGTACGTGCCGCCGTCCGTGTGCAGCAGTTCGATGCGGTTGCCAAGGTTTCGAGCCTCCACGTTTTGCCTGGCCGCGCTGATGGTATGGGGCGACAGTTCGATTCCGGTGCCAGTCACGTCGTATCGCTCGGCGATGAGGCATAGGAACTCGGCTTTGCCACAGGCTACGTCCAAGACGCGGCCGCCATCGGTCAGTTGTAAGAGTTCGACGAGCTTACCGGCTTTATCCAGACTCATGGGATTCATGATCGTGTGATTCGTGTGTGTGATACCGAAGTACTTCCACATGTCCATGCCTAGATCCATGATCGGCTCCTTTGTGCTCTTCGAGTTGGTTCAGCGCTTGTGTATCCGCAGTGTATCATCTTTCTGACTGTCGCTTCACACGGCATTTCCTGACGTCGAGAGTCGTTTTGTAGTTTAGCTAGAGATTGAACACTTGAAATGTGATGAAAGCGGGTAGGAAGAACAAACGGGCACCCGGACCTACCTGAAGCTGCGCGGTCAGATGTTCTCTCCTTTGGCCTTCACCTGAAACCGAGTCGATCCTCATGCGGATAGGGTCGCGCAAGCCGCCGTCTGGTGTTGCGGGCGAGCAGCACATAAGATCTGCCCCTAGAAACCGCAACACTCTGCCACCGAGAGACAACGACACCCGAGAGTAGAAGAGATGAGTGCAATGAAAGTAATCGGCTTCAATGCGAGTTCTCGCAAGAAGGGAAACACCGTGACACTGGTCGAAACGGTCCTGAAGGGAGCCGAGGAGAACGATGCCGAGGTCAAACTCGTGAACCTCCGCGAGCTCGAAATGAAGGGCTGCATAGCCTGCGAGGGATGCAAGAAGGAGCTCGGCAAGTGTGTTCAGAAGGACGATCTCTCACCGATCCTCGAAGAGCTCGTGACCTATGATGCGATCGTTCTGGGCACCCCCGTCTACTGGTTCCACGTGACCGGTCAGCTCAAGATGCTGACGGACAGGTTCTACTGCTACTTCAGCGAGGAGATAGACCCCGAGACGGCAGAGATCAAGTTCGACACGGTCTTTCCCGGCGGCAAGAAGTTCGCCGTGGTCACGTCTCGTGGCGATGTGGAGCCCGCCGTGCTCTTCCCGGAACTCTACGAGCACCTGACTGAATGGCTGAAGATGATGACCGCGGTCATGGGAGCTTCTTCGACGGAGTTCATCACTCACTATGGGTCGCTGAATGACAAGGACTCCGCAGAGAACGACGCCGAGCTGATCGCCAAGGCCAAGTCCGTGGGGGCGTCGCTCGTCTGATTAGCGTTTCTCGGTAGGCGTAGTTCGCAGCCCCGTCCGCCGTCGACGTGGTGCGGTTCGTCAGGTCGAGTCGGACCGCCATTCCGAATGGCGGTCGTTTAACACGAGGCCAGCGGCGCTCAGGGCGCACGAGATCAGGGCGGCCCAGGCGATCGGCGGAAACAGCGAGGTGCCTGCTCCAGTCGCACGTAACCAGGTGAGCGGTGGAATCCAGTCTACCAGCAACGCGACCGGCGCGTAGATCAACCCTGCCTGGATCGCCACCTTACTCTGCCCGAGCACGGCAAAGTACACGAAGACAATCCCTATCATCGTCAGGTGTTTGCCCAGAGAGAATGTGTACATCTCGAACACTGGGTGCACACCGGCGTATTCCGGACATTGGATAAGCGTTTCTGCGACGGCTCGCGATTGCGCCATCAGCGGGCAGGTCTCTTCAGGTCGTGACCACAGATACAAACCGCCCGCTGCGAAGAAGACAAGCGCCTGAACAGCGAGGAGCCAACGACCGGCATTGGATAGAGCTGTACTTGACATTTCACCTCCATGGAGCGCTGCTTACACTCAGCGCCGCGAGAGCCGTTTCCGTCTATCACCGTTGCTTCACTGTCGGTACCGGGAGAAGGTGCGAACCGCCGGTCAGCGCGAGCCTTATCGCCAGTCATGACTCGCAGCCCAGCAGTTTCTCAACAGCAACGGGCAATCTGTCGGTTGTCGGCGGCAAGAGGCGCCCGGCGCGAGTCTTGTCGGTTACCGGAGCGCTACTCGCCTTTGAAGACGGCCTTGCGTTTCTCTTTGAAGGCCCGCATGCCTTCTTTGGCGTCCGCTGAGGCAAACACCGGGCCGGCCAGTTCGTCGGACTTCAGCATCGCTTCCGGTTCCGCCACATCGGTCTGTATGTCACGGAGCGAACTGGTGATTGCCTTCAGCGCTAGTGGCCCGACTTCACCAATCTGTTCGGCGATCTTCTTGGCTTCCGCCAAGGCCTGCCCCTTCGGTACAAGACGGTTGACCAATCCCCACTGCAGCGCTTCTTGGGCGGTAATGCGGCGGCCCAGGAGAAGAATCTCTGCGGCCAGACAGTAAGGAATCTGGCGTGGCAGGCGGATACTGGAGCCGGCCATCGGATATAGTCCGCGGGCGACTTCCGTAACACCGAAGATGGCGTCCTCGGCGGCGACGCGGATATCCGTGCCCGCCAGCAGTTCGGTGCCACCCGCCAATGCGAAGCCTTCAACCGCGAGTATTAATGGTTTGCTGGGGCGATCGTCGCGCAGTAGTGCCTGCCAGTGAACGTTGGGCACCTTGCCCATCAGCTCCGTGAACTCTTCGGTGCTGCGATGTCCTTCGGCACCGGCTTTCAGATCCATACCCGCACAGAAGGTGTCGCCGTTGGCGGTGAGAATCGCACACATCAGGTCGTCGTCTTCATCCAGCCGCCGCCAGGCCTTGTACATACCCAGCAACATCTCTGCGGTGAAAGCGTTCTTCGCTTCCGGGCGGTTGAGGATGACGACCAGGGTTTTGCCATCCTTCTCGACGGTGCAGTTCCCGGTGCTGATATCCAGTTCTTCGGCCATTTGTGTACTCCTGTGCCTGCCGACAATCTCGTTCGTTCGCGAATCATTGACCTAGCGGGTCGCAAAAGAAAGGAGCGTTCTATTCAGATTCCGGGAGGATGGTCACTTCGAGATCCGCGCTGGGGTAGGCGCCGCACCCCCTCCTCCGCACGCCGCTTCCACGCATACAACCGCCACGCTGCCTCGAGCACCACACTGCGATGCGCAAACTTCATGCCCTGGTAGGTACACCGGCAGATCCGTGCTGGACAGCGCGCCGGTGCCGGGTCGAAGTGGTAGCGGCCCTCGAGCAGGTTCCCGTGGTCCTCGCGGACGCTACTACAGCGTGTGAGGTTGCCGGCCAGGTCCATATCGAGCGCGATGTGGCCGGCATCACAGCGTCTCCCCAGAAAACAGGTCTCCATGTCGAAGATGTCTAGTTCGCGCCTCGGCGCGCCCTGTTCCTTGAAAAGCCGCCGCTCGTTGCGCGTGAAGGCCATCGGGTACTCTCTGTCCCCATAGCGGCCATGAAACGTCTTGAGATAGACATTGCGAATCCCCCGTGAGCGGAAGGTTTCCACGTCCCTCACCAGCCTGTCCGGCAGAGACGGATGGGTGAGGTACATGAGGCGGATGTTGAACCCGCGATTCTGCAGGAACAGGAACCGGTCGACGTAGCCATCCACGCCCGATTCTCTGCGCGTGAGCTCCTCCAGGTGGACGGTCGCATTGATCGAATGGACCCTCCCGGGCGGCACGACCTCGCCGAACGTGTAGACGTTGGACGTCGAAAGGTTGGTGTTGACCGAGATGCGGTGGTTCTGCGTGAGGGCCGCGGCCAGCTCGACGAATCCGGGATAAAGGAACGGCTCGCCACCGGTCATGTGTATCCGCCAGCGCTTGCCCGTACTGTCGAAGGCGCCAGCAATGTGCTCAGGAGGATACTTGCCGCAGTCCGGATGCTCGGCGGAGCGATAGTCGTCTACCCCATCACGAAAGCAGTACTCGCAGCGGTAGTTGCAGCGCTGGTTAAGACGCCAGAGGAGTTCGTATTCGGGGGATTGAGCTGGCCCTGGCTGTACCGACATGCCGTGTCTCCGCACTTGTCCACGATCAGACGGCCCAATCCTAGCCCGTGTTGCCGTTGGTCGCCAGACCAAGGGACCCGCCGGCCTTCGGGCCGCAGGATATCCGGATGAAGCGCATACTGCGCCTTGACAAGCGAACATCCCGCCGCTTTCATGCCAGAGCGTGCGGGCGAGGAATTGCGCTTCAGTGTCATAATGCCGGTGTGGAACCGTGCCGACTTTGTTGGCGCGGCCGTCGAGAGCGTCCTCGCACAGACCGAAACCGACTGGGAGCTGTTGATCGTCGATGACGGCTCCACCGATGACCTTGCGACCGCACTCACCCCTTACCGGGATCACCCCTCGATCCACGTTTTCGCGACTACGCACGCGGGAGTTTGCGCGGCCCGTAATCGCGGTCTTCAGGAGGCTCGGGGCGAGTGGATCACCTACCTCGACTCCGACAACCGCTGGCGCCCGCGCTTCCTCGAAAGGATGGGAGCCGCCCTGGAAGGCTCCCACGCGGTTGCCGCCTACTCCGACTTCCAGCTATGGCGGCGCAGTCGTCTGAACGGGAGTCTGAAGCGATCGCGCCCGAAATCGGAGCCTTTCGACTACAGCAGCCTCGTGAGGCGTCCGTACATCGATATCAACACCTTCATTCACCACAGCCGCGTGAGCGACGAAGTGGGAGAATGGGACGAAGCGATCGATCGCATGAACGACTGGGACTTCATCCTGCGCGTCACCGCGCGCCACGAGCCGATCCACGTGGCCGAGGTCCTGGTGGACTATTATTACTGCGTCGCGGGCAACACTATCACGCGCACGCAACCGCCGCGCCCATCGGGCCTGCGCGTCATGGAGAAATTCGCTTCATTTGCCCGGCCGGCGATAACACACGACGCGATCACGTATACCTGGAACGCGCTTCCTCCGCGGAAGCACTACAACTGGGTTCGTTACATGCACCATGCCGTGGACCGCGAGACTTTTCGCGCCTCTTGCTTTCCGAGCGTCATGCAGGTGGAGGTGACCAATCTCTGCAATCTGACCTGTCCACTGTGCCCGGCAGGTCGCGACGAGCTCGAGCGACCACGACGCAACATGACGCTGGAGGAGTTCCGCGGGATCGTGGACGATCTCGAGGACTACCTGATGCTGTTGATCCTGTGGGACTGGGGCGAGCCGCTGATGAACCCGTCGCTCCCCGAAATGGTCGCCTACGCCACGGCTCGCGACATTCGCACGGTGACCAGCACCAATGCCCAGTTCCTCGATGACGAACATTACCTGGAGAGACTGCTCACCTCGGGTCTCTCCTCGTTGATAGTTGCGATCGATTCCCTGTCAGAGGAGGGCTATGGCCTCTACCGGCAACGCGGCTCTCTGCGCAAGGCGTTCGAGGGGCTGCACCGTCTCGTCGCTCTCAAACGGCGGCTAGGATCGGACACGCTGATCAACGTACGAACCGTCGTGATGCAACACAATGAGGACGAGTTGCCGGCTCTCCGCGAGGCGGCTCGCGCCGCCGGCGCGGACTGCTTCACCCTGAAGAACCTCAACCCTAGCTGCGGGCCGTTCTCCTCCGACGAGAGCATGGTGCCCGCCAATCCGGCCTACCAAAGGTTCGAGTACGAGCCGGGGACGTACAGGCGGATTCCGAGCGACGCTCACTGCGAGCGTGTCTGGATGATGGCCAACATCCTGGCGGACGGCAGCGTCGTTCCCTGTTGCTACGATTACGACGCGACCATGAAGGTGGGCAACGCTTTCGAGAAGCCTTTCACCGAAATCTGGCACTCCCCCGAGTACCGCGAACTGCGGCGACGTATCTTACTCGACAAGCAGAAGATACAGCATTGTCGAGAGTGCCATGCCAGCTTCAAGCAAACCGGCGGCGGCTGGGTGTTCGAGCGAACCGATTTCAACATGCCGTGGCATAGTACGTTTCGCTACAAGCTGAGCGCGCTGGCACGCTACGAAACCGTCCGCCGCGCGGTGCGCGCTGCCTCCGGACTCGGTTGGTAGCAGTCCGTTGAAGAACCCCGGACCGAGCCAGGTCCCGAGATTCGGTCCGAGAGGCTTTCGGATATCAGCCGGGCTCCCGCGTTGTTTCTTCCTCCGCCCGCGCACCGCCGAGCCATCCTACGATCGTCCGGGTGCGCCCCGGATAGAGAAAGGCCAACCCCGCCGCGTATAGGCCGGCACCGGCCGCAAGGTGGCAGCCGAGTCCTAGCAGAGTTGCCGGTGGAAAGAGGTGGCCAGCAGCCGCGGTGCAGGCACCCACGCCGGCCGCAAGAGCCCACACCGGAGCTATGACGGGTAGCACGCGGAAGGCGACCAGGCGGCGCGCGAAGGGAACCAGGGCGGCAACGACCGGCTGGAGCAACGGTGTGATCACGGCAACGCCGATCACACCCAAGCCGAGGACCAGCGGAACACCGAAGGTCCACTTGAACGCCATCCACAGGAAAGCGAACGCAAAGGCAAGACGCGAACGGCCGAGCGCGCTTACTAGCCCGATAAGCGGGAAAACGGTGGGGGCCACCAAATTGGCAGTCCACATAAGATAGAACAGAGGCACGGCCTCTATCCACTTGGTACCGAAGACGAGTACGGTTATCGGCTGCACGTAGACGAGGGTCAGGATTGCCACGGGGGCGGCCAGTG
>PIVZ01000751.1 GCA_003354045.1 bacterium | reverse complement strand
TCACCGGAAAATAAAAGAACCCCAGCCGATAGAATTGCCACAACTTCTGCATTGCTAATTCTTCTTGACCCCAGGCTACCCGTCGATCGCAGATCGGTCAATTGCCCCGGCCAAAATACGACCGGCCGCCCGTTCTCGACTGCGGCCACCCGAGACGCGCACGAACCCCATCGCGCGGCCAGCCCGCATGCTTCAGCCGATGCCGAGGGCCTTGCGCCCCTCTTCGGAGATCATCTGTGGGTTCCACAGCGGGTCCCAGACTATCTCCACACGGGCGTCGCTCACGTCTGGTAGGGCGCGGATCTTGTCCTCGGCGTCGGCAGCGATGAACACGCCCATGCCGCAGCCGGGGGCGGTCAGCGTCATCTTTATCTCCACGCGGTTGGAGCCGTCATCCTGGGCCAGGATGCACGTGTCGTAGATCAGTCCAAGATCCACGATGTTTACGGGAATCTCAGGGTCGAAGCAGGTCTTGAGCATGGCGCTCACCTGCTCCTCGAGGCCCCCTTCCACAGCCGCAGCCGCATCGGTCGCGGCCTTGAGCTCTTCGGGGATCTCTTTGCCGAGAGCATCCGCGTCCTGACCGGATATGCGAAAGAGCCCCCCATAGCTCGGCGCCTGCACCGTGAAGGAGCCTCCGAGCGACTGGGTAACGTAAACCTCGGTGCCCTGAGGCAGGGGCACCCTCTCTCCCGACGGTATCTGTACGGCCTCGCACTCCCTGGTCAGCTCGATCTCGTCCATTTTCTATCTCCCACCATTCCGGTCTGATTGGTCCGGCGGCGGGCATCTTAGACTGGCGCCGCCGACGGTACAATAGCAGGACATCTTCCCGCGGCATTCGCTCGGCGATCACCCGCTTCGCCAGCCACCCTCGAGGGGGGGAGGCCCCTTGCGCAGTGGACTCTGACGCCACTCCGACGCATCATGTCCGGCCATCGGGAGAATTCTTCGTGACCCGCGACACCTCTGCGCAGCCTATAGATACCCTCGGCCGTCCACCGCGAGATCTCAGGATCTCGGTGACTGACCGCTGTAATTTCCGCTGCCCCTACTGCATGCCGGCCGAGATATACGGCGATAGCTACAGTTTCCTGCCACGGCCCGAGCTGCTCACCTTCGAGGAAATCGAGCGCCTGGCCGAGATCTTCGTGGCCCTGGGAGCACGCAAGGTGCGCATTACCGGCGGCGAGCCGCTGCTGCGTCACGGGCTACCCAACCTCATAGAACAGCTCGCACGGATCGAGGGAATAGAGGATCTCACCCTCACGACCAACGCCTACCTTCTGGCCGACCAGGCCCGAGCGCTGAAGGAAGCCGGCCTGCAGCGCGTAACCGTCAGCTTGGACAGCCTTGATGAGCAGATCTTCCAGCATATGACCGGGGGGCGTTTCGAGTTGCAGCGCGTGCTCGCGGGCATCGACGCGGCCGAGCGTGCCGGCCTGCTGCCCATCAAGATCAACTGCGTGGTTCAGCGCGGCGTCAACGACGAGGGCATCGTCGATCTGGCCCGACACTTCAAGGGCAGTGGGCACACGATTCGGTTCATCGAATACATGGACGTGGGAACCCTCAATGGCTGGGAGCTCAGCCACGTCGTGCCGGCGCGCGAGATCCTCGAGCGCATCGAGAGCGAATTCGCCGTGGAGCCGGTAGACTCCGACTACAGAGGCGAGGTCGCCCAGCGCTACCGCTACACCGACGGCAGCGGCGAAGTCGGCATCATAGCCTCGGTGACGCGGCCGTTCTGCAACGACTGCACACGCGTGAGGCTGTCCACCGAGGGGCGTATGATCACCTGCCTGTTCGCCGAGACGGGAACCGATCTCAAGACCCCGCTGCGCACGGGAGCCAGCGACGAGGAACTCGCCGAGCTCATCTGCCAGACGTGGGGTCGGCGCGAAGACAGGTACTCGGAGGAACGCACCGAGCACACAACGGGCGCCGACATCACCTCCCCGAGACCAAAGATCGAGATGTACCAGATCGGCGGTTGAGCGCCGTCGCTTGCTCTTGTGGCCCGCAGCCAGTTACCCGGCAGACCGTTACCCCGCAGCCAGCCGTTTACCCAGCGCTTCCAGTTGCGTGTTTGCGCCGCCCAGCGTGAGCTCGATCTGCTTGGACAGCAGATAGTAGCGGTGAAGCGGGTAGTCC
>PIVZ01001623.1 GCA_003354045.1 bacterium | reverse complement strand
CAAAATGATCTGGTCGTCTTCCAGCAGGCGCAGCATTCGGGTGTCGACTTCTAACCCCTCGGGCTGGCCGAGATGGCGGTAGATGCAGTGCTTGAACGGGTTGAACTCGGCCTGCTCTGGCGTGAGCAGGCCGGCGTCCACGAGCCGTTGGGTCTCACTGTGGTCAACCGTGAGCTGGCGGAGCTGGCCGTGGCGGTAGAGATAGGCTCGCGAGTCGCCCGCCCATGCGAGGAGGAGCAGGTTGCCGAGGATGATCGCGCAGACGATCGTGGCGGCCATCCCGTGCAAGCCGGGATTGCGCCGGGCTTCTTCGAGGACGTGCGCGTTGGCCCGGATGATGGCCTGGACGAGCGCTGTGAGCAGCTCGTCGTTCTGCGGCGTTTCATCGGTGCCGTTCGTGCCGATGAGGAACGCGGACATGAACGCGGTGACCTCGGCCGTGCCGAGTGTTGCCGCCACTTCCCCGTGCGCGGATCCGCCGACTCCGTCACACACCACAAGAATCGTGGCGGTGGTCCCGGTGG
>PIVZ01000166.1 GCA_003354045.1 bacterium | reverse complement strand
CGCCAATGGCATAGAAGTCCATGAACACCGAATGACCGCCCGGTTTTTCCTTGGTGACCTCGCCGCCGCTCTCTTTGGCCTCGCGCTCCTTGCGCGCCTTTTCTTCTTCCATGAACTTGGCCATCTTCGCCGTCATGACCTCGACGTCGGTTCCGGCCATGAAGCCCTGCATGACCTTGGTGCGGTCCTCGTCGTAGACTTTCTCTGCACCGATGGCGAGAACACAGTCGTAGAGGCCGGCCTTCACCGCCGTCCAAGCACCATGCAGCGCGGTCGAACCGCTCGCGCACGCGTTCTCTACATTGGTGATCGGAACGCCTTCGAGGCCGTTGGCCGAGAGCGCCACCTGCCCGCGAATGCAGTGCTGAAAGCTGTACATCCCCCAGCCGGTGTTCGAGAACCATGCCGCCTCGATGTCCTCGCGCGCGAGCCCGCTATCAGCTAGCACCGCTTCCAACGCCTCGCCCGTGAGCGTCTTGATGCTCTTGTCGAGATACTTGCCGAACTTGATCATGCCGATTCCGGCGATGTAGATGTTCTCACTCATGGCCTGTTGTCCTTCCGGTCAGTCTTCATCGCACCCTAAGCCAGCACCGAGCCAAGTCCAGCGACCGGCGCCTGCCGACTGCCCGCGCGCCGGCTCTTGCGAGGAAACCTGACGCTCTATCGCGCGTTGCTCGCCCGGGGGGCAAGGCAAGCCCCCTCACATCGGCCCGTTATAGACCTCTACGAAGCGCATCAGCGGCTCCTGCGGAATCGCGAAGTTCGCGGCAGCATCGGTACGCAGGCAGATCACCGCCGGCCCCTTGGTGCTGCGCGCGTTCTCCAGCGCCGGCGCGAGATCGTCGAGCTTGTCGACGTAGAAGCCGGCGCAACCGAGCCCCTCGCCGACCTTGTCCCAGCGGATCTCACCCATCTCGGTACCGAAGGTGCGGCCGAAGAGCATCATCTCGTTGGGCTCCTCCATGGTCCAGCGACCCTCGGCGAAGACGATGGTGGTGAGGTCCAGCCCCTCGCGCGCAGCCGATTGCATTTCCATGAAGTGAAAGCCCGCCGCTCCGTCTCCGCTCACACACACGACCTCGCGGTCAGGGTTGCCGAGCTTGGCGCCGACGGCCGAGGGCACACCGGTGCCGAGCATCCCCAGCTCGAGAATCGAAAGATAAGAGCGTGGATTCGTCGGTGGCAGGAACCACTGGGCCCACAGTGACGTATTGCCACCGTCGGTCACATAGATGGGCTCGCGTCCGAAGACCTCGCCGATGACGCGCATCGCGTGTGCGGGATGCATGCCGGGTCCTTCCCAGTCGTGCACACTGCGGAACTGCTCGGTCCACCAGGCGCGCTCGACCTCCCGGTAACGCTCGAGATCCTTGCCATCCTTGGCTTGCACACCTCGCGCGACGAGTGCCGCGGCAATGCCGGTGAGCGCGCCTTTGACGTCGGCTACCATGCCCACGGTAAGAGGCCGTGTGACTCCCATGTTGCGCGCGTCTATGTCGATCTGGATGACCTTGGTGGTGGCCGGGTCTCCCCAGTACTTGTCGAACGGCAGATCCAGGTTGCCAAGCCGTGACCCCGCGACCAGCACCACGTCGGCCTCGCCCTTCACAACGTCTCCACCGCCGCCAATACCGTAGACACGATTGGGATGGTCGGCCGGAATGGCTGCGCGCGCGGCCATTGACGACATCACCGGGCAGCCGAGTTGCTCGACGATGGCAAGCAACTCCGCACGCGCATCGGCCCGGTCTACGCCGGCGCCTGCGACCACGAGCGGCCGCTGGGCGGCGGCGAGCAGGTCGGCCGCCTCTTCTATGTGTGCAGCCGAAGCCTGCGGCTGCGGCGCACGGTAGGCCTCCGGGGCCAACACGGGAGCGCTCGCCTCCTCACCCATCTCGTACATGACAGGCGCCGGCAGCTCGATCTGCACCGGTCCCGGCCGCCCCACCATCATTTCGCGAAAGGCCATGCGCACGACCTCGGCAAGACGATCCCAGGAAAGGACCGGGCCGCCCCACTTGACGGCCGGCTTGTAGACGTCGAGCTGATCTTGACCCTGGAAAGTCGCCGGCGACGACGGGTAGACGATACCGAGGCGATGCTGCGAGGTAATGGCCAGCATCGGTACGCCCTCGTGGCGCGCGGTTATGACGCCGGCCAGCAGATTGGCCGAGCCCGGTCCGGGGTTGCCGATCACGACCGCGACCTGGCCCGTCGTCTTGTAGAGCCCCTCGGCCATATGCGCACCCGCGGCTTCGTGGCGTATCGGTACGTGGCGAATGCCATGGGCCTCGAGACTTGCCAGCAGCGGGTCGATTTCCGGAGACGGCAGACCGAAAACGAAACGTATGCCCTCGCTCGCCAGACACCGTGCGAGGAGCTCTCCACCGGTAATTTCAGACATGTCCTTCCTGTTACCTCACTTCCCCGCGGGCACGCTCACCTTCAGCCGATGTCAGCGTGGTAGTGCTGCAGTGGCTTGACGTCCGGCTTGCCGTTCTGACAGGCCTCGATGCCTTTGGCCGCCGCCAAAGCCGCTGCGATGGTCGTTATGTATGGAATCTTGTATCTGATGGCGGCCTGGCGAATGTAGGCATCATCAGCCTTACTCGCCTTTCCGCGCGGGGTGTTGATTACCAGCTGGATGTCCCCGTCCGTGATCGCGTCGGCTACATGGGGGCGTTTCTCGTGCATCTTGTAGACCAGCTCCGAGGTCACCCCCTGCTCGTCCAAGAAGGCGTGCGTACCGTTGGTTGCCTTCAATTTGAAGCCCAGATCGGCAAAACGCCGTGCGATGTCCACGACCGCAGCCTTGTCCTTGTCGGCGACGGTGACCAGCACCGTACCCTCCAGCGGCAGGCGGCCCTGGGCGGCTTCCTGCGCCTTGTAGAACGCCAACCCGAACGAGTCGGCAAGCCCCAGGACTTCCCCGGTCGAGCGCATCTCGGGGCCCAGCACGGGATCGACCTCCGGGTAGAAGTAGAACGGGAAGACGGCCTCCTTGACCCCGTAGTAAGGTACCGGCCGGTCCTTCAGATCGAGCTCGGTGAGCTTCCTGCCGAGCATGACCTGGGTGGCAAGGCGTGCCATCGAGATGCCGCACACCTTGCTTACCAGCGGGACCGTTCGACTGGCCCGCGGATTGGCCTCGAGCACGTATACGGTGTCGTGCCATATCGCGTACTGGATGTTCATCAGCCCGACGACGTTGAGCTCGATGGCAATCTTGCGCGTGTACTCACGAATCGTGTCTATGTGCTTGGCCGGAATGCTGACCGGCGGAATCACGCACGCCGAATCACCCGAGTGCACGCCAGCCTCTTCTATGTGCTCCATGACGGCCGGAACGAAGGCGTCGCTTCCGTCGGCGATCGCGTCGGCCTCGGCCTCGATGGCATTATCCAGGAACTTATCGATGAGGATCGGCCGCTCGGGCGAGACGTCCACTGCAGCCCGGACGTAGCGATCGAGCATGTCGCCGTCGTGCACGACCTCCATGCCCCGTCCACCGAGCACGAAGGACGGCCGCACCATCAGCGGATAGCCTATGCGCCCCGCCACCTGCATCGCTTCCTCGAGCGTGCTGGCCATGCCGCTCTCGGGCTGGGGAATGCCCAGCTTGTCCATCCTTTGCCTGAACCTGTCGCGGTCCTCGGCAAGGTCGATGGTATCCGGCGTAGTCCCTACTATGCTCACACCGGCCGCCTCGAGCTCGGCAGCGATATTGAGAGGCGTCTGACCGCCGAACTGCACGATCACGCCTTCGGGCTTCTCCTTCTCGTATATGCTGAGCACGTCCTCCACGGTCAGCGGCTCGAAGTAGAGCTTGTCCGACGTGTCGAAGTCGGTAGAGACCGTCTCCGGATTGCAGTTGACCATGATCGACTCGACTCCTTCGTCGCGCAGCGCGAAAGCGGCATGAACGCAGCAGTAGTCGAACTCGATTCCTTGGCCGATTCGATTAGGCCCACCGCCGAGCACCATGACCTTGCGGTTCGGCGAAACCTCGGTCTCATCGGGGGCATTATAGGTCGAGTAATAGTAAGCAGCGTCCTCGACGCCACTGACCGGCACCGCATGCCACCCTTCTACTACACCAAGCTCGGTACGCCTGCTGCGAAGCGCCGTCTCGTCGGCGTCGAGGATCTTGGCCAGATAGCGATCGGCGAATCCGTCTTTCTTCGCTTTGATCAGCAAGTCGTCGGGCAGTGCCCCGCCCTTGTACTCGAGTAGCTCCTGTTCGAGCTCGACGAGCTCCTTCATCTGCTCGATGAACCAGGCTTTGATATATGTCTTCTCGAACAGCGCTTGTACGGTGGCGCCCTTGCGCAGAGCTTCGTACATTATGAACTGCCTCTCGCTCGACGGTTCCGCGAGCATCCCCATCAAGTCCTCGAGCGATCTCTCGTTGTAATCCTTGGCAAAGCCGAGGCCCTGGCGTCCGTCCTCCCGCGACCGAATCGATTTCTGGAAGGATTCCTTGTAGGTCTTGCCGAGACTCATGACCTCGCCGACCGCACGCATCTGTGTTCCCAGCTTGTCTTCGAGCTGTTCGAACTTTTCGAAAGCCCAACGCGAGAACTTCACGACCACGTAGTCACCGGACGGCGTGTATTTCTCGAGCGTGCCGTCGCGCCAGTATGGGATCTCGTCCATCGTCAGCCCGCCAGCCAGCAAAGAGGAAACGTAGGCGATCGGGAATCCCGTCGCTTTCGAAGCCAGCGCCGAAGATCGCGACGTCCTCGGGTTGATCTCGATGACCACCACGCGGCCCGTCTCCGGGTCGTGGGCGAACTGGACGTTGGTACCGCCGATAACCTCTATGGCTTCCACGATGTCATACGAGTACTGCTGCAGACGTTCTTGCAGCGCCTTGTCGATCGTCAGCATCGGCGCGGTGCAATAACTGTCACCCGTATGCACTCCCATGGCATCGACGTTCTCGATGAAGCACACCGTGATCAACTGGTTCTTGGAGTCGCGGACGACTTCGAGCTCGAGCTCCTCCCAGCCGAGGACCGATTCCTCGACCAGGATCTGCCCCACCAAGCTGGCGCGCAGGCCGCGTTCGGCAATCACGCGAAACTCCTCCATGTTGTAGGCAAAGCCACCACCTGTGCCGCCCATCGTATAGGCGGGGCGGATGACACACGGCAGCCCTATCGTCTCGAGCTCCTTCTCGGCCTCCTCCATGGTGTTGGCGATACCGCTGCGCGGCATATCGATGCCCAGCTTGTTCATCGTGTCTTTGAAAGCCTGCCGGTCCTCGCCGCGCTTTATGGCATCGATCTGAACGCCGATTATCTTCACCCCGTACTTCTCGAGCACTCCGGCGTTAGCCAGCTCGGAGCTGAGATTGAGTCCCGACTGCCCGCCAAGATTGGGCAGCAGCGCGTCCGGACGCTCCTTCTCGACGATCTTGGTCATCGTCTCCAGATTGAGCGCCTCGATGTAGGTCGCGTCGGCCATGCCTGGATCGGTCATGATCGTGGCCGGGTTCGAGTTGACGAGCACGATCTCGTAGCCCAGACCGCGCAGTGCCTTGCACGCCTGGGTCCCCGAGTAGTCGAACTCGCAAGCCTGCCCGATCACGATCGGGCCCGAGCCGATGATCATTATCTTGTTGATGTCTTTCCGCCTGGGCATGTCGGTAACTCCCCGTCTTCGTTGGTTACTGTAGTCTTTCTCACGGCCGCACGCCGTGCACCGCCCGAAACCGTAACGCGTATGCTCAGTTATTGGAACACGAGCCCCTGCATGCCGTCTGCGCTCCGGAGCTGTACCGAGGCTACCGCCCCAACTACACTCCTGCGCGGAGGCAGCAGCGATGTCGCAACCCAAAGTCTACCTGGCCGGACCCGATGTGTTCTTTCCGGATGCACTCGCGATCGGCGAGAAGAAGAAGGCTATCTGCGCGCAGTTCGGGTTCCAAGGCGTCTTTCCGCTCGACGCCCCGCTCGACTTCGAGGGGTCCGAGCCACGGGCCCTGGCTTATCGTGCGTTCGATCTCATGGTGGAGTTGATGGAGGACTGCGATTTGATCATCGCTAACATGACACCGTTTCGTGGACCAAGTATGGACGTGGGTACGGCAATCGAGATCGGATACATGCACGGTCGTGGCAAGCCGGTCTTCGGCTACACCAACGTAACGGACGACTACGCCGAACGCGTCGAGCCCGATGGATTCTTCGTCGAGCCCTTCGGACTGATCGACAACATCATGGTCGAAGGATCCGTCCACAGGAGCAACGCCGCAGTTATTCGCGGCTCAGTCGCGGACGCTGAAATCTACACCTCCCTCGACACCTTCCGTCTCTGTGCAGAGCACGCCAAGGAAGTGCTGGCCGGTTGAGCCGCTTCTAGCCGAAGCGGCGCCGAAACAGCGCGACTATGAAATCGGCAGCCTCGTCGCGGTCAAAGCGTTCCGAATTGATCACGACATCGTAAAGCAGAGGATCTTCAGCCTCTGCGCGGAAGTAGCGTCGAATGAGTTCCTGCCGTCCTTCATCCCGTCTCGCAAGGTAGACCTCGGCGGCTCTACTATCGAAGCCGTGAACCTCCATGACCCGCTCCAGGCGGCGTTCGGATGGCGCAACGACTCGCACGGCCACCCCCCTCGCCCGGGGGAGGAACATATGGGCGGCCCGCCCGACGAAAACAGCGCTGCCGCTGCGAGCGGCGATCAGAAGAATCTGGCCGAGATGACATACGTACTCGTTCTGCGTCACCACTCGATGGTCGATCCATGGCACGAAGACGTCACGAACCCAGCTGAAGGTTCGTTCATCGACGGACTCCAGGCTATCCCGCCAGAGACTGTATCGCTCGGCCATCGCATCGAGCAGTTCACGTCCTAGCGATGGAAAGCCGAGCCTCTCGGCTACCCGCAGCGCAATATCGGTCCCCCCCGCACCCGTCTCGCGAGTAAAGGCCACGTAGGGATGAACTTCCGCAGGCAATCTGGCAAGCGCTTGCTCGGGCCCCAGGCGACTTTGCACCTCCAAGCCCACCGCCCACCGTTTCATTTGCTGTTCTACCGCACCGGCAATGGCTTTGTCTTCGTAGGAACTGCGTCTGGTCATCGTCTTTCCCAGCCTTACATCGTCTCCGCCCCGGCTGTCGCTTCCCTCCGGCACAATACCGGCAAGGCGCAATCCCCACTTACCAGTAGACCTCATAAACGACCCCGTCACCAGCAAACCGACGCTCGGCAACCCAGCCTACGAATCACCCAAGCATCCCGACGTACACGATCTTACTATGAGATTTTGTGCTCTCTATGCACGAGCGCCGAAGCCGACCATCGCTAAGAGTATGCCATAAGCACGGCTCACGGTGTCTATAAGAAGTCTAGGTTCTGACGATTTCGCCGAGGCTAATCTTCTTTCGCAAACATGGTGAACTTTCGGGCTCTGGTTCTCAGAACTGAGAGAAACCCGCGGCTTACGTCCCGGGTCCGTCTTCGGAAGCCTCTCTACCGCCCACCGCCAGTGCTACGAGCGATACTCCTACTTTTCGAACAACGGAGCCGGCGCTTTGGCGTAAGTCAGCTTTCTCACTATCTTTTCGCCCTCGAAGTGCAATAGATCCAGTCCCCGGAAGGCGCTTAACGTGCCCTCTCGGTCGAAGGTAACTCGCCAACTCGTCATCACCTTGCCCGTATCCACATCGACGAACAGGTCTTCGTCAATGAACTGCATTACCCCGAAGGCGCCGCTGAACTGAGGCTCGAACGCTGCTCGAACCTCCTCTGCCCCTTCACTGCGATGCCCATTGAACTCGTCATAGACAACGTCATCGGAGAAGAACGACATGACCTCATCGAGATCGTTTCTGTTGAATGCCTCTACGAAATGCCGAGTAAGCTCGCTAAGCCGTCCGCGTCTGTCACTCATCGTCGTTCTCCTATGCCATCTATCCGCAAGCGCCGGAGTCCGGGATTACGCCACGTTCGTGGATACCATGGCAGAAACGCTTCACCTCGCGACTCGTCGTTGGAGAAACGGCGGCGCCGCGGCCTGACCGTCTCTAGCCCCCTAACCCGGATTATTCATGAATCACTCTGCTGCGACAGCCAAGCGCACACCATCTCGGGCCGTGCTCGATCGCCGCGGCAAAGCTTGCCCCTTCGCCGACTGCCTCCAGGGCCTCGCGTTCATGGTCGTCCTCTCCCCAACCGGATAGCAGATCCTCGACGGTGTCCAAACAACCCATAGCCTTTACTGCCATGAGATTGGAAATTCCGGGACTGGCCTCCATCCCGATGATCCCGGTGACGCCCACGTTGCTCGCCTCTTGATCGAGATCGAGCATTTCGAAGGTATGACCCAGTCGTCGCAAATGTCGATAGAGTGGCACTTGGCCTCGATGGCCGCACAAAGACTCGGAACTCCAAAGCGATGGTAGGGTCCGACCGCGCTCAGGACGACGTCGGCATCGCTCGAAAGATAGAGCAGGCTTTTTCGGTCCTCGACCCGTCGGCGAAACAACCTGGACATATGCACAAAAATAGTGTACATACGTCCAGGTTGTGCGAGTAGTCAGGCCTACCGAAGCACCAATTGAGTCGCCTCCTGCGGAGAAGAGCCCGCCTCGGGCCGAGCAGCGGCGGCGCGCCATCCTCGAAGCCACTCTGTTCGTGGTGGCCGAGGGCGGTGTCGATGCGGTGACCCACCGGCGCGTGGCCGATGTAGCAGCGGTGCCTCTCGGCTCCACCACTTACTATTTCGCCTCGCGCGAAGAGCTCTTGCGGGCGGCCTTTCGCCACTACATCGCAGGCTTCGACGCCTTGTTACTCGACCTCGAAGACGAGTTCGCCTCA
>PIVZ01000165.1 GCA_003354045.1 bacterium | reverse complement strand
GGCCGCCAGTGGGGAGGGGGATTGGGGCGACTATCTCAACGCTCTGCCGAACGGCGCCAGCCACACGATGACGTTCAATCCCTCCTTGGTGCGAGACCCCGAACACGGGGAGAAGTTCAAGAACTTCCTGCGCGGCTACTGCCTCAACGGCGGAACCGCACTGCAGATCAACATGGTCGATGCCGACATGCTACGCGACGCGCAGAAGAACCCGCAGAACTACCGGCACCTGCTGGTTCGTGTGACCGGGTACAACGCCTACTTCACGAGTATCGGGCGTGAGCTACAAGACGAGCTAATTGCGCGGGAGAGCCGGCACTGAGACGATGTGAAGTCGATGGAAGACCAACAGCAAGAAGCGACGACCTCCGAGCGCCAGGCCACCGTGCTCAACATCCAGCGCATGTCCACCGAGGACGGGCCGGGGATCCGCACCACGGTGTTTCTGAAAGGATGCAGCCTGGTGTGTGCCTGGTGTCACAATCCCGAGGCACTCGCCGCCAAAGCCCAGCTCGTGTGGCACGATTGGAAGTGCATCGCCTGCAACACCTGCCAGAGCGTCTGTGAGGAAGATGCGCTCTCGGCCAACGGCGAGGGGATCGCCATCGACAGAGAGCTCTGTAACGTGTGCGGCCGCTGCGCCGAGGAATGCCCGGCGCTGGCGCTCGAGATGCTTGGCACGGTCTGGGAGCTCGACGATCTCGTCACCGAGGTGGTCAAGGACAAGAGCTATTTCGAGACTTCGGGTGGCGGCATCACCGTCTCGGGCGGCGAGCCCGTTCTGCAGGCACCCTTCGTGGAACCGTTCATACGGCGGTGCGGCGAGCTCGGGCTGCACACGGCGCTCGACACCTGTGGCATGTGCTCGGCCGGCGCACTCGAGAAGCTGTGCGGGCACACGGACTTGCTGCTTTACGATTTGAAAGAGGTGGACCCGCAGAGACACGCTCGCTTCACCGGGTACTCGAACGAAAAGATCCTCGAGAACCTGCTTTCTCTCGGTGAGCGAGTGCGAAAGCAGGGCCGCCCGAGCGAGCTGTGGATACGCACCCCCCTCATCCCGGGCGCGACCGCCAACGAGGAAACGATACGGGCGATTGGCGGATTCTTGGCCGAGAAGCTCGACGGCGTGATCGACCGCTGGGAACTGTGTGCGTTCAACAATCTGGCGACCGACAAGTACCGCCGCCTCGATATGAGCTGGCAGTATGCCGACACGCCGTTGATGAGCGCGCAGGAGCTGCGCGAGTTCGAGCAGGTGGCGCGCGGTTCGGGAGTGAACCCGGACATCGTGGCGGCGACCGGCCCGGTTGCCGTAGAGCGCGAGGATACGAGGCAAGCCGAAGCCTCTCCGTAGCAAGGCCGGCTACCTGCGAGAACATGTCGGAGACGAGAGCACCACAACCTCAGGAAACGGACCGACGGCGCACCAGCTTTAACGCCGACGAGATGCGGGCCTTCGAGCCGGAGGCCAAGATCGGCCTGCTCGCCACGGTGGGCGCGAAGGGATACCCGCACCTGACTCTCATTACTTCTTTGCAGGCAAGGACGCCGACCGGTCTCATGTTCGGCCAGTTCTCAGAAGGACTGAGTAAGAATCACGTCAAAGACAATCCGCACACCGGCTTCCTGGTGATGAACAGGAGCCGTGAGCTTTGGCGTGGGCGCGCGCATTGGCAGAAAGAGGTCAAGGCGGGCGAGGACTACGAGCTCTACAACCGCAAGCCGATGTTTCGCTACAATTCCTACTTCGGCATCCACACGGTTCACTACCTCGACCTGGTGGACTTCACGGACAAGGAGATTCTAGGTGTTCCTGCGATGCTGGCCGGCGCTCTCATGACCGCGGTTGCCAGCCGGCTCGAAACCATGGGCGACTCGCGTTCCACCTTGAAGCCGTGGGCGAAGAGCCACGTCTCCAAGGCTTCTACTCTCAAGTTTCTTGCCAGTATAGACGAAGACGGATTCCCGCGGATCATCCCCGCGATCCCGTCTCGCGCGGCCGAGAACGGTCGGCTGGTGATCTCGTTGGCCGGCTACGGCCGTGAGCTCGAGTCTTTGACGGACGGCGTACCGGTGTGTGTACTGGCTCTCAACATGCAGATGGAGAGCGTGCTCGTCGGTGGTCGCCTTCGTTTCCGCCGGCGTCGCGGCCTGAAGACCGCCGTGATCGATATCGAGTGGGTCTACAACTCGATGCCGCCCAAGCAGGGGTTCATCTACCCCGCCGAGCCTTTAGAGGCCGTATCGGCGTTCTAGAGCCGGTTCGCCGCGCCCGCCCGCTTCTCGTCCTACGAACAAGAAAAGGCGCCGAACGCGATTGCGCCGGCGCCTTTTCGGCAGACCGTCCGGTGTGTACGCCGGGCTAGAGCTGCTGCTGGAAAAGCGGGGTCGATAGGTAGCGCTCGCCGAAGCTCGCGGCGATCGTGACGATCTTCTTCCCCTTGAACTCGGGTCGTGCGGCAACTTTCAACGCGGCCGCAACGTTCGCCCCCGAGGAGATGCCACCGAGGATACCCTCGAGGTGGGCAACCTTGCGGCTCATCTCGAATGCCTCCTCGTTGGTCACCGTCTCGACGCCGCTCACCAATGAGGTGTCGAGGTTCGCCGGGATGAATCCGGCCCCGATACCCTGAATCTTATGGGGCCCGGGCTTGCCACCCGAGATGACCGGCGAATCGGCCGGCTCGACGGCGATCGCCTTGAAGTCCGGGTTGTACTGTCTGATGAAACGCGTGACGCCGGTGATGGTGCCGCCGGTACCTACGCCGGCGACTATCGCGTCGACATCGCCACCCGTGTCGGCCCAGATTTCAGGACCGGTGGTCGCCTCGTGAATCGCCGGGTTGGCGGGGTTGTCGAACTGCTGCGGCATGAAAGAGTTGGCCTCGCTCTCGGCCAGTTCTCCGGCCCTCTCGATGGCCCCTCCCATACCTTTCTCGGCCGGTGTGAGTACCAGGTTTGCGCCGAGCTGCTTGAGCAACGCCCTGCGCTCGAGACTCATCGACTCGGGCATGGTGAGCGTCAGCTTGTAGCCGCGCACAGTGCAAACGAAGGCCAGTGCTATGCCAGTGTTCCCGCTCGTGGGCTCGATGATGTGTGACTCCGCGTTGATCGTGCCGGAACGTTCGGCGTCTTCGATCATCGCCCAGCCTATCCGGTCCTTGACGCTTGCGAGCGGATTGTCGAATTCGAGCTTCAAGTAGACCGTGCCATGATCCTGCGGGGCAAGTCGGTTCAGTCGCACGAGGCGGGTGTTGCCGATGGTCTCGAGTACCGATCCGTAGGCACGTTTGTGCACCACGTCTCGGGTCTGTTCACTTTCCGTCGTTTGTGGCATTGGATTCTCCTTTTTAACCCCGTAGTAGACTGGTACAGGCAGTCGCCGATTCCCGCTGATCGTCTCTTGCCGCTCGGTTCGGTATCATGCCGCAGCCCGGTAGAGACGCAAGTCCTTCGAAGGGCCGCGCGGGAAAGCCCGCAGCCGGCGCCTTGGGAGCGTCCGAGGCCGCGTAAGAGGGATCGGTGGCGGATAGCGGCGGAGGCGGGCGCTTGGAATTGGATTGAATGGGGACATCGCCATCACTCGTTACGGGAGGCACCGGCTTCGTCGGCACGGCGCTGGTAAAACGTCTGCTTGCCGATGGCGAGCGCGTGCGAGTGCTTGCTCTGGCGGGCGATCCCCTGCGAGAGGCTCTCCGCTCAGAGGCCGGACCCGAGGCCGAGCTGGAGATCGTCAGTGGGGACCTCACCGACGAACAGAGTGTCAGCGCCGCTTGCGACGGAGTGAAGTACGTCTACCACGCGGCCGCACTGGTGAGCGCCGCCGATTCCTACCACGCCTTCGAGCGCATAAACGTCGGCGGGACCGAGAACGTGTGCCGCGCCTGCCTGAAATCGGGGGTGGAAAGGCTGGTTGTGGTGAGCACCTCTGACGTTTTCGGGCTACCCCGGGCCGACGAAGTGCTGACCGAGGAAAGTCCGTACAGGCGCTGGAACGAGCCATACGCTGACACCAAGATCGCCGCGGCGCGCCGCGTCGCCCATTATCGGCGCGAGCATGGCCTGTCCGCCACCATCATCTACCCCGGCTGGGTCTACGGCCCCGGGGACAGGGCCTTCCTGCCCGCCGTAGTCGATCTCGTCCGTGACGGTTCGGCTTACGTGTGGGGCAGGGGACGCGACTTCGAGGTCGGCTTCATCTACATCGACGACCTCGTCGAAGGGATCATGCTGGCTGCAAGGAGCCGGCAAGCCGACGGGCAGGGATTCCTCATCTTGGACGATTCTAGTGGGGTCACCCCTCCCGATTTCTACCGGATCGTCGCCGAGCGGCTCGGATGCCCCATTCGCATACGAACACTTCCGTTCTCGCTGATGTACGGAGTGGCTTGGGCCAGTCAGCGGCTCTACGCGCTCGGGCTCGTGAAGACGCCGCTTCTGCGAACCATGGACGTCAAGTCGTTCGGCTACAACTTCCGGTTTTCCAGCGCGAAGGCCCGCACCGTTCTCGGCTGGGGGGCCACGACTTCCTTCGAGGAGGGCATCGCGCCGGCCTTGGAGTGGTTCCACGCGCACGCCGGCGAGCTAATTGACTGATGTCGGTGGCGCGGGGATACTCGCGACGGATTTCCCAACTACCTATGGAGTGAGCCATGAGTGATCTTTCACGCGACGAGCTGCTGGACGTCTACCGGCAGATGCGCACGATTCGCGACTTCGAGGACAAGCTTTTCGAGCTTGTCACGGCCGGCAAGCTGCCCGGCTTTCTGCACCTCTGCGCCGGCCAGGAGGCCATTGCTGTGGCGGTCTGCTCACATTTGGGGGACCGGGACACGGTTGCCTCGACGCATCGTGGCCACGGCCACTGCATCGCCAAGGGTGTGGACATTCGCGGCATGATGGCGGAGCTCTTCGGCCGCGCCACCGGCACCTGCAAGGGTAAGGGCGGTTCCATGCACATTGCCGACCTCGACAAAGGGATGCTTGGCGCCAATGGCATCGTGGCGGCGGGTATCCCGCTATCGACCGGTGCCGCCTTGACGGCGCAGGTGAAGAAGACCGGCGGCGTGGCCGTATGTTTCTTCGGCGACGGTGCCACCAATCAGGGACAGTTCCACGAGGCGCTCAACTTGGCCTCCGTTTGGAAGCTGCCCGCCGTCTACGTCGTCGAGAACAACGGCTACGGCGAGGCGAGCCCCATGGAGTTCGTCACGCCGGTCACCGATCTTGCCTGCCGCGCGACGTCCTATGCGATGAGAAGCGACATAGCCGACGGCATGGATTTCTTCGACGTCCACGAGAAGGCCGCCGAGGCGATCGAGCACGCGCGCAGCGGCAACGGTCCCACGCTGCTCGAGTGCAAGACCTACCGCTTCTACGGCCATTACGTGGGTGACCCGCTCACCTATCGGACCAAGGAAGAGGCCGACGACTGGAAGCAGAACCGCGACCCCCTCGACATCTACGAGAAGAAGGTCGTGGAGGCCGGACACGCTGATCCGGCCGACCTCCGCAAGATCGACGAAGAAGTCGCGGCCGAGATCGACGCGGCGGTAAACGAGGCCGAGGAAGCCCCGCTCCCGGAGCCGGACGCACTGCTGGCCGACGTGTACGTGTAGAGGAGAGCGCCATGTCACGAGAGATTCCCCTGCTGTTAGCAATCAATGAGGCGATGGACATCGCGATGGAGTCCGACCCGGACGTGATCATCATGGGTGAGGACGTTGCCGGAGGTGGCGGGCGTGAGGACCAGGGCATCGAGGAAGCCTGGGGCGGCATCATGGGCGCCACTCGCGGTCTCTACAAGAAGTTCGGTGCCGAGCGCGTGCGCGATACGCCGATCAGCGAGATCGGCTTCATGGGGGCTGCGGTGGGCGCGGCGCTTACCGGACTGCGGCCGGTGGCCGAGTTGATGTTCATCGATTTTATCGGCGTGTGCCTCGATCCGCTTCTCAACCAGGCGGCAAAGCTGCGCTACATGTTCGGTGGAAAGGCGAGGGTGCCGCTGACGATTCGCACCTCGACGGGAGCCGGGACCCGTTCCGCCGCCCAGCACTCTCAGTCGCTCTACAGTTTCACCACTGCCATACCGGGTCTCAAGACGGTGATTCCTTCCACGGCGGGTGATGCCAAGGGGCTGCTGTTGGCCGCCATACGCGACGACAGCCCGGTGGTCTTTTGCGAGCCGAAATCGTTGATCTTCTCGAACGGGGAAGTCCCGGAGGGGGATTACGAGGTGCCGCTTGGCAAGGCCGCAGTGGTGCGCGAGGGCACCGACGTCTCGCTGGTCGGCTTGGGCGCAACGGTGCAGACGGCCTGCATGGCGGCCGACGCTCTGGCTGCAGAAAGTGTGAGCGCCGAAGTTCTCGATCTCCGCTCCCTGCAGCCACTCGATGAAGAGGCCATCCTCGCGACGCTCGAGAAGACCGGTCGCCTCGTGGTGATCGACGAAGCACCGCCGCGTTGCGGAATTGCCAGCGACGTTGCGGCGCTGTGCGTGGACAAGGGGTTCGACTCGCTCAACGCTCCGGTGAAAAAGGTGACGGCGCCGCACTGTCCGGTGCCGTTCAGCCCGGTTCTGGAGGACGCTTATATACCCTCTCCCGAACGTATCGTGGCCGCCGTCAAAGAGCTCGACTGAAGGACCCGACCATGGCGACTGCTGTCGTGATGCCCAAGCTCGGGATGACCATGACCGAGGGCCGAGTGCTGGAGTGGTGCATCGGTGTCGGCGAGCCGGTGGACAAGGGTGAGATCCTTCTGGAGATCGAGTCCGAGAAAGCGGCGGTGGAGCTGGAGGCCACGGCCACAGGCGTTTTGCGCCACGTCTACGTAGATCACGATGATATGGTTCCCTGCGGCACGTTGCTCGGTGCCATAACCGACGGGCCGGACGAGGATTTCGACGTCGAAGTTTTTCGCGTCGCCAACGACAAGCCGGAAGCCGTGGCGGCACCGGTGGTGCCAGCAGCGCCACCGCGTGCTGCTCGGCCGGCCGAGCAGGCCGAAAAGCCGCCGCGCTCGTCGCCTCCGGTAACTCCGGCGGCCCGTGCGCTGGCAAAGAAGCTCGGTGTAGACGTCGCCCGCATGGGAGGCAGCGGCCCGGCCGGCCGCGTGACCAAAGAGGACGTCGAAGCCTGGGCCGAGAGGCGCAAGGCGCTGGTTGCGGTTGCCGAGGGGGTCTCGCTCGAGGTGCCCAGTCACGGCGAGGGCGACGCGATAGTTCTGCTTCCCGGCTTCGGCACCGATGTCGCCGTTTTCGCCCGCCAGGCTCCGGCCCTGGCCGAGCGCTACCGTGTCCTCGGGGTGAACCCGCGTGGGGTAGGACTCTCGGACGCCCCTGAGGCCGAGTGCTACGAGGTGGAGGTGAGCGCGGCCGATGCCGCGGCCGTCGTTGACGGACCTGTCCACGTAATAGGCGCCAGCCTGGGCGCTGCGGTGGCCATCGAACTGGCTCTCGCCGCCCCCGCGAAGGTTCGCTCGCTGACGCTGATTACACCGCTCGTGGAGGCTACCCCGCGGTTGCTTGCAGTCATCGACGGCTGGTGCCGGCTAGCGCGCGAAGCGCTCCCGGACACGGTGGCGCGGGCGCTGCTGCCATGGTTCTTCTCGAGCGACTTCTTGGCCGAGGATGCGGCGCGCGATCGAACGGCCAGAGGGCTGGCCGAGATCGCCGCGCGCGTTCCCGCGGCCACCCTCGAGCGCACGGCAGAAGGGCTCAGGCGCTGGTCGGCGACGCGGCTCGATGATTTGAGCAAGATCGGCGCCCCCACGCTGGTAGTTGCTGCTGGAGCGGATCTTCTGACCCCGGGAGCCCGAGAGATAGCCGAGGCTATTCCCGGGGCCCTTTACGTGGAGGTCGCCGGTGCAGGGCATGCGGTAGGTCTCGAGGAGCCCGAGCAGACGAACAAGGCGATCCTCGCTCACCTCGAGGCGGCCGGCTAGCGCGTAGACCTCACAAATCGAAGGCCCGGCTCGTGCGGATTTTGCGCGTTCCTGGTACGACCGCAGCTCGGCTCACAGTCCTGACCCACGACTCATGGTCGTAGTTCGTCGTTCATACAGTAAGCCCAGCAGCTCTCGGATTCCTGGTACTTGCAGCAGTAGACTCCATCGAGGCCACGCAGCAGCGGGCTGGCGCGCAGGTTGGCGTCGCCGAACCGCGAGCGAAGCAGCGTGCCGCCCGTGCGAGCTCTCCCGCGTAGTCGTAGGGAGTAGCTCCCGGACCCTGTTCGGCGCACGCCCCAGCGCGAGCTGCTGCTGCCCTGGGCGTTGGAACTGCTCGACCACCAGAAATCGCCGATTGGCCACAGGCCGGTGATGGTGCTCGCGAGGCTCGAATCGGCGCGCAAGGTTCGGCGCAGCCTCTCGGCGACTGCGCGGAGTTGATAGATGTTGAGCAAGCGCCAATCGAAAAGGCCTTTGTGTATGCCACTGCTATCGGCCGGGTTGGTGGCGAAGTTTCCGCGCAAACGCCCGCGCATGCTCAACGCGTCGTCGAAGGTGCGCAGCCTCGCGGGAACGCGCAGCAAAGCGCGAAGCCCCCAGGAAACAAGGTGGCGGCGCTCTCCTGCGCGCACGACGCTGATACCGCTCGTGGGCAGTGAGCGAACCCCGGAGACGCACCCTTTGATGCGCGCCTGGCAGGTCTGCGGCTGGTCGTCGATCACGTGCACGATACAGGAAGCCGGGGCCTTGTCGGGATGAGCCGGATCGAGGGTGCAGCTCTTTGCGACGGTGCCGCCCACGCAATCGGATTCGTTAGCGAAAGGGCGCCCGGTCCCGTCCTGCGTGACGCGCCACTTGGGCGTTCCGACGAAGCCGGC
>PIVZ01000750.1 GCA_003354045.1 bacterium | reverse complement strand
GACGGCGTGTGCGGAGAGGGCTTCGGGATGGTGGGTGTTGATGGCGACCAGGAGCGTGTCGATCTGCGTGCCCACCTCGCCCGCGGACTCGAAGTGGTTGGCGCGAGCAAGCTCGAGTTGCTGGATGAGAGCCTGTTCGAGTTGTTGGAGCAGGGCGGCCAGATCGTCCTGGACGGTGGGGGACTGATGAGCGGTCGTCTCTGTCATGCGTAGACGGGCTCCTCGGTCTGTCGGTATGCCAGGCTGTGCGTCACTTGTGCCAGGAGCTGTGCGGCCTCGATCTTGTCCGGCTCGATGCGGAGGACGGTACGGAGTGAGCGGCCGGCTTTTTCGTAGTGTCCGTCGCGAGCGTGGAGGGTGGCGAGGCAGAACAGGACGGCCGAATCGTCGGGATGGGACTCGAGGAAGACTTCGAGGTAGCTCTTGCCACGACCGGATAGTTCAGCATCGGGGCCCATCAGGCAAGCGGTGGCTGGTTGATGGGCACGGACGAGGAGCGGCCCGTGGCGGCTCGTGCAGTCTATGGCCGGTCTCGGGATATGCACGACGAGCATTACCAATGCCCGGTTTTCCGGATATGCACGGCACGCATTACTTCTGTCGTCGTAATGCGCGAGTATTCGCCGCAGCGAGCCGGAGCCAGGCGAGAGGGCAAGACGCCAGACGACGCCAGACGACGGCAGCGACGGCTGCGACGGGGCGGTCCGCAGGCCGGCGTCGGTTCGACGAGACTACCGGTATGGACGTGCCCTTGGGTAGCGTGGCGAGCAGTGTCGGTCAAGAAATGAGAGAGGAAACGAGAACGAGTTCGATGGACGAAGCCAGGCTCATTGAAAAGCTCCGGCTGATCGAAGCACTTTTTGCCGGAGCGAAGACCGCGGGTGAGAAGGTCGCAGCCGACAGGGCAAGGCAGCGCATACTCGATCGTCTGAAAGTCTACGAGAGAGAAGACCCGCCGATCGAGTACAGGTTCTCTATGGGCGATATGTGGTCGCGTAAGGTGTTCGTGGCATTGCTCCGTCGCTACGGCATCAAACCCTACCGCTACAAGCGCCAGCGCTACACCACCGTGATGGCGCGGGTCTCCAAGAGATTCGTCAACGAGACCCTGTGGCCGGAGTTCCAGGAGATATCCGCGACCCTGCAGGCGTACCTCTCCGAGGTGACCGGTCGCGTGGTCTCCGAGGTAATCCACAAGGACAGCTCCGAGGCGGATGTAGTCGAGGAGCCGCGCGAGCTGGGGAATCCTGGGGGTCTCTAGGTCGCGATGGCGCTCAGGGCCCCTTCCACTTGCCGCTTCGGTACTCTTCGGCCAGCTGCAGGTATTGATCGGCGGCGACCCGGTACATGTTCTTTTCCGTGTCGTGCAAGGGGCGCACGACGGCGGCCGGCGATCCGTAGACCATCGAGTAAGGCGGAACCTCGGTGTTGTAGGTGACGAAGCTGGCCGCGCCGACCACCGAGCCCTCGCCGATGGTGGCGCCGGTCATCACCACCGCATTCATGCCGATCATCACGCGGTCTTCGATGCGCGCGCCGCGCACCACCGCGCCGTGGCCGATTGTCACGTAGGCGCCGATGTCCACGGCGTTGTCCAGGTCGGAGTGCAAGACGCAACAATCCTGGATGTTGGTGCACTCGGCGATCAGCACCGGCCCCTCGTCGCCGCGGATCACAGCGTTGAACCAAACGCTCGAACGATCGGCGATGAAGACGTCGCCGCGAATAATCGCGCCCTCGGCCACGAAGGCGGAATGGCTAATCAGCGGGGACTGGCGGGCCATGGTCAATACTCATACTGGAGAGCGCGCCGTTTAGGAATAGGTCTTCTCGAGCCTCTCCGCGATCCAGACCTTGATGACGGACTGGCGGGTGACCCCGAGTCGTCTGGCCTCTCGGTCGAGTGACTCTATCACCCAAACCGGGAAGTCCACGTTCACTCGCCGCTGCTCCTCGCCCGGACGGCGCGCCTTGGAAAGGTCGAGATCCGAACTGACGTCCTCACCGCGGTCGAACTTACGGTCAAAATCCTTCGCTTTCATAGATCTCAACCTCCTCGCCCCGGGAGCGGCGGACCGAGATTATGCGGACACTATCTCCTCGGTAGGTAATGACGGCCGACCAGTGCTTGCCCGCGATCATCCCGACCACAACAAACC
>PIVZ01001622.1 GCA_003354045.1 bacterium | reverse complement strand
TGGGTCGGGCCAGGCTTCCCGATCACGGCAGGCGCCTATGACACCACCTACAACGGCGGTGTCGTCGATGCTTGTCTCGCACACCTGTCGATGGCCGGTAACGGCGAGGAGGATCTCGTCTACTCGACGTTCCTGGGAGGAGCGGCCGACGACTACGGGTACTGCATGGCCACTCGCGGCACGGAGATCACGCTGGCAGGGCAAACACTCTCCTCCGGATATCCCACGACCGCTGGATCCTTCCAGCCGCGCATCGCCGGAGGGTACGATGCCTTGATCACTCGCTTCGCCTCCCTCATGACTGGCGTGGCCGACCCGGCATCAATCGCTGCGCTGGAGCCGCGAGTCAGTCTGACTGCCGCTCCGAACCCGTTCAGGTTCTCGACGCAAATCGGCTTCGACCTGGAACTGCGCGGGCGAGTCGAGGTCGCCGTCTATGATGTGACCGGGCGCCTCGTACGATCACTCCTGCAGTCGGACCTCGGGGTCGGGAGTCAAGAAGTCGTGTGGGACGGCCGCGACGAT
>PIVZ01000749.1 GCA_003354045.1 bacterium | reverse complement strand
TACTCGTACGCATTTTGCCCGTTCACCGTGAGGATTCGCTCGGCCGGTAACCCGCGGACACTCCGGCCCAAAACGCCCAAAGCCCCTCAGCTCTCGCCTCGGGGCTCCGGTTAAATAAGACGCCCCAAAAGTTCGCGGAGCGTAATTTGGCTCCCCATTCGGTCGGCTAGGCGAACTGTTTCTCGGCAGGGCTGTTCGGGGCAACATTTGGCCCCTGGGGCAGAGTATTGCCCCTTCTACGGCCGTCGAGTCTGCCATGACGCTGCAGCAGGCAAGTGGGGTAGGTCTCTTATCGTCGTGAATTCAACGAGTTGACGCGTTGAGAAGGCTCGGCCACGGGTCTGGCATGGCACGTGCTTGGACCCGAGTTCCATGTAAGAGCGAAGAGGCCGTATAGAGGTTGGCCGAGCATTAGCACACAGCGCGGTCGGCTGCAGAGGCAACCGACCACAACACAGGAGAATAAGAGAATGAAGAGACTTTCGAAGACAGTTATTTTGGGCCTGACTATGACGTTGGCCCTGAGCGCGACGGCTGACGCACAGGAAATGAGGAAAGGCGCGTCGACACTGTCGGGGAAGGTGGTGTCCTACTCGGTGGTTGCGCCCATTGGGGTGGACACTCCTCTTGTGACAGGACCAGCTGTCGCCGATGGGTTCCTGGTTCTTACCAAGGTCTGCGGGACTACCGTAACTAGCTCATCCTCGGGCCCAATGCTCCCCTCCGGTGTTCTAATTGACGTTGGCGACTGCTACGACAACCCCACGGGTTTGCCACTAGCCGCGGGCCAAGTGATTACTTGCAAGAGCTCCCCCTCCTTTGCCACCCACTGTCTGGCGACCGGTATCCTGAGCAGGAGATAGCTCGGCAATGTCGACTTAAGCCAGTAGCCTGCAATTGCGGTCTGGGCCGGCCGCAATTGCAGGTGTCGGGCTTTCGGCTACCGACGACGGGTTGGTGCTGACGCGGGCAAACGAGTCGTGCCGACAGGGTTGCGATCTCAGCGGTCACACCGAAGATGTCGGCCATGGCCGACCGAGAGTACCGTAAGCAGGTCAGCAGATTCTCGGCACGAACGGGAAAAATGTGTCGAGTACTCGTACAAGAATTGCCCGTTGGCCGTGAGAATCATATCTGGACTCCTCTATCAAGTCCGTTCTTTCTTGCTCTTGTTCTTGTGAGTCTCTTTCCTCCTGTGTGTCTTGCTGGAAGGCGTGCCCCAGATCAAAGACGGTAACGACGGCGATAAGGTCCGACTGCATTCATATCTCCGGCCTGTTGTTGGAGTACGTGGACTCCGGGCCATGATGGAAAAGTCGCGCGCGGGAGCCTATCAGCTCGACGGCGTCTGAGCGCCAGAATTCTCATCGGCTTACCCGCGCGTCGGTCGGGACCGGTTCGCCATCACCTCGTATCTATCTGCGCAGCCTGCGGTGGGAGTTTTACACTTCCGTCAACGCCTCATGCGGCCACCCCGCATAGTTCTCTCCTCGTTTCCATGTCGCCCAGATGATCCTGGCCAGCTTGTTGGCCAGACCGACGACAGCCTTGTTGTGACCGCGGTGCCGCTCGAGCTCGATCGCCCATTGCTGCAGACGTCCGGGATCACGCGCCTTCTTGGCGTTGCATAGCACGGCGCGAGCACCGTGGATGAGTAATGTCCGAAGATAGGTATCACCCCGCTTGCTGATTCCACCCAGCCTTCGACGTAACCCGCTAGAGGACTCCCTCGGTGTGAGGCCGAGGTAACTCGCGAAGTGTCGACCCGATTCAAAACGATTTACATCGCCGACGAACGCTACCATTGCTGTCGCGTTCAGAAGTCCGACGCCGGGGATGCTGCGCAGGCGCGCAACTACTGGTGTCTGCCGGGCCAGCGCCTCGATCTGCTTCTCGACAGAGCGCATGCGGATCTCCATCTCGATAATCTCGTCGGCCCCATCCGCCAAGCAGGAGCGCAGCGCGTCGGGCAGCACGCTGTCGGCGTCTTCGACGAGGATCCGTAGTGCAGGAACAACCTTGCTGGCGCCGATCGGGATGCACACTCCGAATTCACGCAGGAGGCCGCGGATCGTGTTAATGCGCGAGGTCCGCGTCGCCATCCATGCCGAGCGTAGTCGGTGCAGGGCCGTCAGACTCTGTTGCTCTATCTTCTTGACTGG
>PIVZ01001621.1 GCA_003354045.1 bacterium | reverse complement strand
GAACATTTCTCAAGCAGACTACTTTGAGATATACCGCGAGCACTGGGAGTTCGATCGTGCGACCGCCCTGCATCTGGGCCGCTATCTGCACGACCTCGGTGTCTTTCTTCATTTCCAGGATGATCGACGCTTGAGCCGGACCGTCATCCTGCAAAACCGGTGGGCGACCGAAGCGGTCTTCAAAATACTGGACAACGAAACGGTCAAGAGCCGCCTCGGTCGTTTCACTTTCACGGACTGCCAACTCGCCTGGGCTGGTTCCGAGTACGCCGACATGCACCTGGAGCTTCTTGCCCTCATGGAGAAGTTCGAGCTCTGCTACCGATTGGCGGATACCGACGCCGAGTGCTGGTTGGCGCCGCAACTGCTCTCGCCTTCGGCGCCCGCCGAGGTGACAGACTGGGCCAAGCCCGGTGATCTCGTGCTGAGCTACCGCTACGAGTTCCTGCCCAAGGGTCTCGTCAGCCGCCTCATGGTCAGCATGATTCGGTTCGTGGTGAGCCCGGAGATGGCTTGGGTAGGCGG
>PIVZ01000748.1 GCA_003354045.1 bacterium | reverse complement strand
AAAACGCAACAGGTGGGGCAACCGTGAGCCACTCGAGGTCCCCACCGAGCTGTCCATGGCCGCGACTTCCCGCACGCCTCAGCCGACCTTGAACCGCCTGAGCGAGCTTCCCTCCCGTATCGTCGCCTGGGCGTTGCCGGAGAGGTCTTTCGTTGGGCCGGTCCTCGACGCATCGGGGTTGCAGTCCGGCGAGCACCTTCTCGACCTCGGCTGCGGTACCGGAGCGCTTCTGGCCGCTGCCTCGGACCGCGAGCCGGGTGCCGTGCTGGCAGGTGTGGACCCCGACGCCGACGCAATCGAGGTGGCCGCGCGAAAAATCCGTTCGACGGCAAACATCACGCTCCGCATCGGCACAGGCGAAGACCTGCCCTTTGCCGACGCGCTCTTCGACATCGTCACCGCCACTCTGGTGCTGCGCGCGCTGCCCTATGAGGTTCGACGGCCCGCCCTCGGAGAGTGCCTGCGGGTGCTCGAGCCGGGCGGGCGCCTGGTGGTTGCCGATTGGGGGGAGGACCCCGGTGGCCTTGTCGGCCTCGCGCGCATGCCGGTAAGGGCCATGCGCACTCTGCTCAATACCGATCAGGGGACCGCACGTCTCAAAGAGCAAATCGCCGCGGCAGGCTTCACCTCACCCGTGTGCGTCGATCGTCTGCGTACGGTTCTCGGTACGATAGAGGTGCTGCACTCGACCAAGCCTGCCTAACTCGCACGGATCACCATGCGGGCCGGGCCATCCGCATGTCCGCCGCGAGCTGGTCCGACCTGTCGCATGGCCCGTGACACTAAGATGAACTTATCAGGCATTGATTCCTCCATTGTCAGAGCTTATGGTCGCGTCTCGTTGGCAAGGCTCGTTCGCCGCGTGCACCCGAGACACATCAAGCGCGGGAGGCGCACCCTCTATGAACAAGAAACTGGAAAACTGGGTCGCAGAGGTTGCTGAACTCACCACGCCGGACAAGGTCGCCTGGTGCGATGGATCGCAAGAAGAGTACGACCGAATGGCCGCCGAGCTGGTCGAGAAAGGCGATCTCACCAGGCTCAACGAAGAACACTACCCTAACTCATATCTAGCGCGCAGCGATCCCAAAGACGTGGCGCGCGTAGAGCACCTCACCTTCATCTGCTGTGAGAAGGAAGACGACGCGGGGCCGACCAACAACTGGATGTCCCCGACCGAGGCCCGCAGCAAGGTGAAGCCCCTTTACGAAGGCTGCATGAAAGGGCGAACCTTGTACGTCGTGCCATTCATCATGGGTCCGGCCGGCTCGGCAATCTCCGAGGTCGGCGTGGAGATCACGGACTCTCCCTACGTGGTGCTCAACATGCGTGTCATGACGCGCATGGGCAAGATCGCACTCGACCAGCTCGGGGAGGACGGAGACTTCGTCAAAGGGCTGCACTCACTCGGCGATCTCTCGCCCGACCGCCGCTACATACTGCACTTCCCCGAGACGCGCGAGATATGGAGCATCGGCTCCGGCTACGGCGGCAATGCACTACTTGGCAAGAAGTGCCTGGCGCTGCGTATCGCTTCGACGATGGCTCGCACCGAAGGCTGGTTGGCCGAACACATGCTGATCCTCGGTCTCGAGGACCCCAGGGGAAACATCACTTATATGGCTGCCGCCTTCCCTTCGGCCTGCGGCAAGACGAACCTGGCAATGGTACTGCCTCCCGAATCGCAAAAAGGCTGGAAGGTCTGGACCGTAGGCGACGACATCGCATGGATGAAGTTCGGCGAGGACGGGCGCCTCTATGCCATCAATCCAGAATACGGATTCTTCGGCGTGGCCCCTGGCACCAGCAACAAAACCAATCCTAACGCGATGGCGAGCCTCAAGAAGAACTCGATCTTCACCAACGTCGGGTTGACCGACGACGGCCTGCCATGGTGGGAGGGCATGTGCGATCCCCCCGATCACGCAATCGGCTGGAAGGGTGGGGACTGGACGCCGGACAGCGAGGAGAAGGCCGCCCACCCCAACTCGCGGTTCACGGCGCCGGCCGGCCAGTGTCCGGGCATCTCGCCTGAGTGGGAGAATCCGACGGGTGTGCCCATCTCGGCCTTCATCTTAGACGGACGTCGAGCCAGAACCGCAGCGTTGGTCTTCCAGTCCTTCGATTGGAACCATGGTGTGTTCGTCGTCGCCTCGGCAGCCT
>PIVZ01001620.1 GCA_003354045.1 bacterium | reverse complement strand
GTGCTGACGTATTCCTCGCTGGACGCCCGCGAAGCGTTTGAGAAACTGGCGGCCGACCCCGAGGCCGGCATCTATCAGGAACTGGCACGGCGCGAGTTGGCCACCCCCGACCAGGCGTCGATGTGGGCCTACTATGCCGAGTTGATGTGGAAGGAGGACGCGGTCGACTGGAAGATCGACCCGCAGGCGTTGGCGGCGGCGATCCGGGTGGCCGACATCCCGAGTGGCAACTGGCCGAAGATCTCGGCGTTGAACATCCTCTACGATGCCGGCGTGCTGACCGAGCGTCTCGAGAGCTGGACACCGCTGGTGGCGGCTTCGACCGAAAACTACCCCGGCAAGCGCCTGCCATGGAAGATTCTCTCCGTAAAGCAGGACGAAGAGCCGCAGACGGGCTGGATGAAGCCCGAGTTCGATGACAGCGCGTGGGTGATCGGCGACGGCCCGATGGACGGCGACCGGGATCACGAGGGGATCAAGTGCGAGCCGAACTGCCAGCCCTACCTCCGAATCACGTTCGAGTGGG
>PIVZ01000164.1 GCA_003354045.1 bacterium | reverse complement strand
GCCCCGAGTCCGTCGTCGTGCACAAAGTCTCCGGCTACTGGGGAAGGTTCGGCTCGCGATGCCGTTATCTCAACGTTCGCAACAAAGCCTACTTCCTGAAGAAGAACGTCTCGCCGTTACTGTGGCCCATTGCGACGACGTGGTACCTCGCAGTCATGGCGGTTTGGCTCCTGAGGGCGCTTGGCAAGGGGCGCCCCGGGGACGTCAGGGCTGTCACCAGGGGGATGGCCGACTTCGCGCGTGGAAGAATGGGCAAGCCGGATTGGCAACACGCCCTCGGCGGCTGAACGGGCCCGACCCCACCGCGGGTTCCCGGCGCCACTGACGGTCAATTGCATATCGCACGTTCAACCGGCCGTCGTTGCTCGAGAGGCTGCCCGCCACTTGGTTGTTCGCACATCACCCAGTAGGATCGTCGCGCAGGAGACCACGACCATGAGCGACGAAAGCAAGAAGATCGAGCAACTGCGCAAGGACACCATGTCCGCCACGGTGAACCGCGGACTGATCTACACGGCCCTGCTCACCGAGCTGCGCAAGGAGCTCGGTGACGAGAAGGCCAGCGAGGTTTTCAAGCGCGCCCTGCTCAATCACGGCAGCAACGTGGCGAAGATGCTCGATCCGCCGCGCGTCTTGCAGGAATTCAGAGAGTGGCTGCTCGAGTTTCTGCCCGACGGCGGTGCGATGCATGAGCCCGAGGTCCTGCGCTGCGATGCCGAAGGGTTCGACGTGAAGTTCCATCGCTGCCCTCTGAAGGAAGGGTGGCGCATGGCCGGGCTCAGCGAGGAGCAGGTAGCCGACATGTGCCGGCATGCCGATGCGTTCGATCACGGCTTCTTCGGCAGTATATTCGACTACTCGATGGACCTGTGGTCGGAACAGGAAGACGATGCCTGCGTCCTCCATTTTCGGCCGAAGGGCGAGCAATCAGACAAGGGAGAGGAATGAAGTTCATCAAGACACCCCTCGAAGGGGCCTACACTATCGAGCTCGACAAGATCGGCGACGATCGCGGATTTTTCAGCCGCTTTTTCTGTGCGCGCGACTTCGAAGAGGCCGGCCTTGCCCACAACGTACTGCAGATCAACAACTCTCTGAGCCGTGAGCAGGGCACCCTTCGCGGGATGCACTACCAGCTCTCACCCAAGGCCGAGACCAAGATCGTGCGTTGCATTCGTGGCGCGCTCTGGGACGTCATTCTCGACCTGCGACCGCAGTCGGCGACGTTCGGCAACTGGTTCGGCGCCGAGCTAACCGCCGAGAATCGCACCACGATGTACGTGCCCAAGGGCTTCGGCCACGGCTTCATCACCCTGGTCCCCGACACCGAGGCCTTCTACCTGACCGATGAGTTCTACTCCCCCGAGCACGAGCGCGGCGTACGCTGGAACGACCCGAAGTTCGCGATCGATTGGCCGGCCGAGCCTGTGATCATCTCGGACAAGGACCGCGACCGCCAGGACTTCGATCCGACCTACCACCTAGGTGAGGGCTGACTGGCGTCCGCCAGGCCTGTGCCTGAGAACCGGACGCCGCGACTCACGGGTCGCCCGCCTCCAGTAGCGACCTGTGACTGACGACAGTCGAGCTTCCTGTCGGAGCAGCGCTCTGCCATAGTTGCTGCAACACAACCAAGGAGTTTACACCCATGACCTGCTTCTTGATGAAAGCGAAGGGCTTCTTTGCCCTGGCCGCTATGGTTTCCTTCATTCTGCTAGGGACCGCGGCCAACGCGCGAGTCTGTACCGACATCTCACCCACCTGGGGAAGCGATCTGAACTGCGCATCGGCTGGCGCCTGCACCGACAAAACCGTGGGCGATCCCTGCGGCGGTGGAAACGTTTGCACTGCGTTCGCGGTGCGCGTCCACGCCGCGTGCTGTAGTTGTTCGGCGAAAGACGCAGCCGCGGTGGCCGGGCTGAAGTGCCTGGACGCCAAGGGCAAAGCCGAGGCGAAGTTCGTGCTCTGCCATGCCAAGGAAACCGGCCGTGCGTCCATAAAGTCGATCACCGCCGACTACGGCAAGTGCATCCAGAAGCTCAACGACAGGTACCAGAAGTTCGAGGGGCGTTTTGGCGATGACTGCCCGGCCACGAACACGGCTGGTGAAGTGGCCAACACGCTGGCCGCGCTCTTCGGCGACCAAGGTATCGATGAGCAGTCGGTGATGGTGTGCGCACCGGACGCCCAATGGCGCGCGAACCAGCAGCTTTGCGTGCCGATCGCTCAATGTAGGTAGGCCGGCGCGCGGGCCAGGTGGCACGCAAAAGAGGTCGGTACGGCCCTCGGTAATGCAGCCGTCCCGCTAGAACGGGTTGATGGTCTTTTCTTTGGTGACCTTCATGTAGCCAACGCTTGCCCCCAAGCGCCAGCCGACGCCCAGCCGGATCGGCGCCAAGACGATGTCGCCGCTCTGGTTGTAGTTCACCCCCACGCCGCCGACGACGTATATGCTTCCATCCACACCGGGGAAGCGTTGGAAGAGCTTTTCGATGTCATTCAGTTTGTAAACCAGCACGAAGGCCTTGGCGGCGTTGCCGCCGACGTCGAAGCCGACCGACGGACCTTGCCAGTAGACCTTGCGTGTGACGCCGCTCTTTAGCTGCAAGGTGCCGTGTCCGTAGCGCAGTCCCACTCCAATTGCTCCGCCGGCCTCTTCACCCTTGATGAAGCCGTTCGGCTGTCCGTGGTCCTTGAAGGCCTTGCTGATGACGTCGGCCATTCCCTTGGCGCCTTCACCGAAGAACGCCTCTGCTTCGCGCACGACGCTGTCCTCGTCGTATCCGGATGAGTCTTCCGCCGAGGCCATGCCGGTGGCCGTCAGAGTGACAAGCAGTGCCGCGAGGGCAGGAAGGGCAAATCGAAGAACGTGGTCTCTGGTAGGCTTCTTCATCGCAGTCTCCATTGGGGTGGCTATTCGAGCCAGAATGGACCCACCGGTCGCACTGTGCAAGGGGCCGAGGCCGGTCTGTGCCGCGAAGTGCGCACATGCTTGCCAGTGCAAAGAGCGCCCTGGCGTCAACCCCGGCGCGGCACTACATAGGCGTCGTACCCACACGCCGCCTGCCCGCGGGAGAAAAGCTCGATGACCTCAAAGATGAGCCGCCGCGATTTCCTGCGCACTTCTGGCCTTACTGTCCTTGTGCTCGGCATGTCCTCCCTTACCGGCAAGCCGGCCGAGGCCGGCCCTGCCTCTGCCGCGCAGGCATCGACCGTGAGCCCGGCCTCCTACGGCGACTGGCGCGACGTCTACATAGAAAAGTGGACCTGGGACAAGGTGGTCCGCTGCAGCCACACGCGTGTGAACTGTATCTCGACCTGCGCCTGGAACGTCTACGTGAAGGACGGCATCGTCTGGCGCGAGGAGCAGGCGCAAAGCTACGACCACGGCGGCCGCGCCGGCGCCCCCGACTTCTTCCCGCGCGGCTGCCAGAAGGGAGCCTGCTACAGCAATCAGATGCACAACCCGTCGAGGTTGCGCTATCCGCTGAAGAGAGTGGGTGAGCGCGGCAGTGGCATGTGGAAGAGGGTCACCTGGGCCGAAGCCCTCGACACGGTTGCCGACGCGATCATCGATGCGGCCACCGAGCACGGCCCCGAAACCGTCATCTACGACCAGGGCACCACCAACCTGGATTTCGGTCCAAGCTCGGCCGGTGAGCTGCGGCTGGGCACGGTGCTCGGCATGACCAACATCGAGAGCTGGGCGGGCGTGGGCGACATGCCCATGGGCTGCGTGCAGACCTGGGGGATGTTCAACTGCGAGGGGACCAGCGACGACTGGTTCAACTCGGACTACATAATCGTGTGGAGCGGCAATCCGGTCTACACGCGCATCCCCGAGATGCACTTCATGACTGCGGCGCGCTACCGAGGTGCCAAGCTGGTCGTGATTGCGCCGGATTACAGTGCGACCACGGTTCACGCCGACACGTGGATCAACACCAAGGTCGAGTCCGACCCGGCGCTTGCGCTGGCCATGGCTCAGGTGATCATCGAAGAGGGTCTGCTCGAGGCGGATTACGTGCGCGAGCAGACCGACCTTCCGCTACTCGTACGCACCGACAACGGGCGTTTTCTCCGCGAGAGCGACTTCCTGGCCGGCGGGCGCGAGGATGCGTTCTACGTGTGGGACGAGGCCGGGGCAGCGCTGGCACTGGCACCCGGGACCAAGGGCATGAAGAAGCCCTCGCTCGCGCTTGGCGATATTCGCCCGGCGCTCGAAGGCAAGCGAGTCGTTCCACTTACGGACGGCACAGAAGTGGAGGTCGAGCCGGTCTTCGAGATACTGCGCCGCGACCTCAACGCCCGCTATACGCCCGAGCTCGCACGCGAGATCACAGGGGTAGGCGCCGATCTCATCCGCGGTGTTGCGCGCGACATGGCCAATGCCGGTGCCGCAATGATCTTCGCCTCATGGGGAACCTGCAAGCATTACCACAGCGACCTCATGCACCGCGCCATGGCACTGTTGATGGCGCTCACCGGCAATCAGGGCAAGAGCGGCGGCGGGCTCAGGATAGCGGCCTGGTGGAGCATGCCGGGATTCGAGCGCTTCGGCCAGGGCATCGAGATTCCCTGGTGGAAGACCATGATGCTCAAGTTCATGGGGCGGATCCCCGTGCGCGACATCGAGGATCTGATCACCGGTCACAGCAACAACCGTCCAATAGTGCCGCTCATACCATGGCTCTATACGCATGCTGGCTACGCGCCGACCATGGGCAAGCGCGAGTACAACGATCCCGACAATCCGATGTCGCCGGATGAGGCAATGGAGATCGCGCTCGAGAAGAACTGGGTGCCGGTCTACCCGAAGCCGGGCAAGGACCCCAAGGTGTTGCTTTTCAGCGCACCCAATCCGCTGAGACGCTGGCCGTCGCCTCAGATAGCCCTCGAGCACCTGTGGCCGAAGCTCGACATGATCGTCAACATCAACTTCCAGATGTCCACGACCGGGATGTACAGCGACATTCTGCTGCCCGGGGCCGGCTACTACGAGAAGGAGGGCATCAAGTATGCCCAGTCCTACCTGCCTTACGCAGTGCTCGACGACAAGGCGGTCGAGCCGCTGGGCGAGTCGCGAAACGAATGGTGGATCACCGGCGATCTGGCCAGGCGCATTCAGGAAAAGAGCGTCGCGCGCGACACCCCGGTCATAAAGGACGTCTTCGACAACGACCTCGACCTCAAGACCACTTATCAAAGGTGGAGCGATGGCGGCAAGCACCACGAGTCCGATCAAAGCACCGTCATGGACTACATCTTCAAGAACTCGAAGGCGCTGAGCGGGACCAGTTGGGATGAGGCCATCGGTCGTGGCGTCGTTCCGCTGAAGGTCAACGACATGTACAACCCGATAAGCGCGATCTGCTCCGACGTGGACTTCGAGCGGCCGACCTATCCGCACGCCTGGCAGGTTGAAGAGAAGGAGTCATGGCCCACCCTCACCGGCCGCCAGCAGTTCTACCTCGACCACGATTGGTACATGGCCGCAGGCGAGGCCTTGCCCGTACACAAAGACCCACCGCCGGCCGGCGGCGACTACCCGCTGATGCTGACCGGCGGGCACACGCGCTGGAGCATCCATGCCATCTGGCGAAACAACGAGCTGCTTCAGCGTCTGCAACGCGGCGAGCCGGTTCTGTGGATGAACGACGACGATGCGCGCGCGCGTAGTGTCGAAGACAACGACCGCATCCGTGTCTTCAACGACGTCGGCGAATTCGAATGCCTGGCCAAGCCGTCTCCGGCGGTACAGGCCGGCCAGATCCTCATGTATCACGCCTGGGAGTCGATCCAGTTCAAGAACCACAAAGGGCAGGGCGAGCCCGTGGCCTCACCGTGGAAAGCACTGCACGTGGCCGGCGACTACGGCCAGCTCCACTATCGCTTCTGGTACGGCGCCCCCAGCCACGGACCGCGCGGCACCAGAGTGGAGATAGAACGGGCGTGAGTTAGACACCTGCTTCCAGCCGTTGGCGAGGAGAATCTGCTCGCCGGCTTGATGGGTTAGCCGAACTGGTAGATAGTGGTAGCAACCATGCAGAAGGTCGCGCTCAATACCTACCTCGAAGCCGATCAGAAGACCCGCCTCGAGGAAATCGCGGCGAGCCGCGGGGTTTCCCAGGCGACCCTCGTCCGTGAGGCGATCGCGGAGTACGTGGCGCGCCGGCATCCGAGGGCCGGCGGCGAGTCTCCAGCCGCGGCCTGGGGTAGGCTGCTGTCGGGGTATTACGAGGGCGACGGCACGCCGAACGACCACGACGACATCTACGACGATTGAAGCGGATGCGCGCCGCTTTCATCGATACCTGGGCCTACCGGGCTCTCGCTGACCGTCGCGACGTTGCACACGACGACGCGAAGCGGCGCCTCTTGCGCCTGCGCGATCAGGAGACGCCGCTCTTCACGTCGAACTATGTTCTCGACGAAGCATACACGGGAATTCGCCGCCGGGCTGGAACTGACGCGGCGATCGCGTTCGGGGAAGATGTGCGCAGCCTCGCTACGCGAGGCGAGCTGCGCGTCGAGTGGATCGATCGGACGAGGGACGAGGCGGCCTGGGAGCTGTTCCGACGCTATCGCGACCTTCCCAAGCTCTCCTTCACCGACTGCACCTCGTTCGCGTTGATGCGGGAGCTAGCGATTGATGAAGTTCTGACCGACGACATCGATTTCGAAAGAGTGAATCTGGGCTTCGTGCGGGTCTGAGAGCGAACCGCGGGATGCCGGCCGTTCGGATTGCCCGGGCCGTGACGATGTGCGGAGACGGGCGCCCCGGTGCAGAGCGGGAGAAGCTTCCTCTCTCCATGAAGGAACGGTCACCGATCTCCTCACGGGAGTCTTGTGGCTAGCGATAGAACGGCCACAGCTCCTGGAACTCGTCCTTCCCGATCCTCAGAGTTCTTAGCAGAGCTTTGAGTACGGCTGTTGCTTCTTCCTCTTCGTCTCGCCACCTGTGCACCCGGTATTCGAGCAGTCCGCGGACGATTCGTTCTTCGCGCGCCAGGGCTTTCATGTGCTCAACGGTTCCGCTGGTGCCGACCAGCAGATCTTCCACCGATTCGGAGTGCTCGAACAACATGTCCAGATTGTCTGCAAACGAGGTCGCGGACATGGCGTCGCTACGCAGGATTGCGTATTCCAGGTAGGGTCTGTCATCCGAGTTCTCCGGCACGTCTTCGCCGACGATCTGCCGCATCACCGCGGGCCCCGCCACGTAGGTGGCGAGAAGCCGCCACGCACTCGGGCTTCCGATGATGCCCATGCTCTCTCGAACACCAGGTTGTTGCAGCCGCCTCTCCAGCCGCCCCACGTCAATCTCGAGCGGGCTGCCACGTCGTCCGATGAGAAGTATGGAGGTTCCGTCATACCAGAGGGTGCTCTCCTCGAAGACGTTCAAGAACGAGTTCATGATGATCCTGAGGTGTTCCTTGGACAGGTGAAACAACGGAACCCACTGCACCATGAGGCCCCCACCGGCCAAGCGGTCGTGGCAGAGTTGCATGAAGTCCTGTGTGTACTGGTAGACGACCGGTGGGTCCGTCGGGTCCACGCTGATCACGTCGTAGCGGTTCTCGGTCGTCAGAAGGAAATGGCGGCCGTCGTTGATCCAGATGTTGACGCGAGGGTCTTTCCAGGCAATTCCGTTGACCGACGCGAAGTACTCGTGGGCGGGAACGATCTCCTCCGCGATCTCGATCACATCGATCAGTTCAGGTTCCTCGTAGGCAGCGACTGCCCCCAGCGAGACTCCTGCTCCCAGACCGACGAGCGCGATCTTCTGCGGATCCTCATGGAACAGCATGGGCAGGTGGGCCTTGAGTAGAAGATCCCAGAGATCATGAAGGGTCGACTCGGCGACGACCACTCCGTTCGACGTCAGTGCGAGATGGCTCCCGGCATCGAGGACGCCCACGGTACCTTCCGTACCCTCCTCGAGAAAGACGGTTCGCTCTGCCGGTACGATTCTGACCATGGCGAAGCCGCCATTGAACCAGTAGATGGGCTGGCGGACAGAAGGGATAGCGATCAAGACCAGGAACGCCACAGCCACCGTTCCGGATACAATGAGGAAGCTCTGGCGGGTGACGACGAAAACGGCAAGCAGCGCGTATAACAAGGCCAGCGCCAGCAGCGAAGTATTGAGCCCGAGGACCGGCACCATTACGAATCCAGATACGAAAGAACCGGCGATCGCGCCGACCGTGTTCCAGGCATACAGGCGCCCGACATCGCGACCGAGTGAGGCTAGCGAGCGGCTGCACCAGCGAAAGAGAAGCGGCAAGACCGTGCCGAACACCGTCGCCGGAATCGTCACGACGACGAACATGAAAGCCAGCGAGAGCTTCACCTCGGCCGGCAGCGAGAAACCCTCGATTTCCCTTATTCCCTGGAAGAGGCCACCCAGCCAGGTTTGGCCCAGGACCGAGAGCCCCATGAGTAGGGCGCTGGTCATGATGGCCGCGTAGACGGCCGCGTCCAGCGACCGCAACCGGTCTACCCAACGCGATATCAGAAGACTCCCGAGGGCGATCCCGGTGAGAAAGGCGGCGAGGATCGTTGCAAAGACGAGCACGTTCGCACTGAGAAAGTTGATCAACAGCCGCGTCCAGAACACCTCGGCGGCGAGAGTAGCGAATCCCGAGCCGAAGGCGGCCGCGTGCACGAAGGCGATTCGACTGCCGGGGAGAGGGGAGGAGATCTTCAGTTCACCGCTCGACTCGCCGTCATCGGTGTGAGCAAGCGGTACTCCCTCCGAGGCGCCGGTGGGTCGAGACCGAGAGCCCAGCACGCACGAGGCGAGCCCCACCAGCGCGGTTATCGTCGCCGCGAACAAGACCGTACCGTCGACGCCGAGGTGGAG
>PIVZ01001619.1 GCA_003354045.1 bacterium | reverse complement strand
CTGCGCCGCGGTGTCCACGTCGACCGGGGATGCTGACGACCTTGCCAGACGGCCGACACCCTTGCCACAGACCTGAGAACGTGATTCAATGGTCGGCTTCCCGATCGCAAAGCTGGTTGAGTGATTCGTCGGCGGTTCGCCGACAGCCCCGATGCCCCCTGCACGGCTCCGGCCTGAATCCGATCCGGGACGTCTCCATTGTTCCGCGGCATTTCTCCGGCGGCAGATTCTCTTCCTCTACCGGGGAGCCACAGAACGCGGGACGCTACCGGTCGCGGCATGGCCCTGAACAGCTCCGGGACGGACAACAACATGCACCGATCACAGACCATTCCCCTGGCCGAGCTGGCGGGACTCGACCACCAGTGGAGCGACGAGGAACGGCTCGTCCAGCAGACCGTCAAGCGCTTCGTGGCCGAACGCTACCTGCCGCACGCGACCGCCTGTTTTGACGAAGGTCGTTTCCCTCACCACCTGGTGCCGGAACTCGCGGCGCTCGGCCTGCTGGGCGCGCCTTACCAGGGCC
>PIVZ01001618.1 GCA_003354045.1 bacterium | reverse complement strand
TTCCCCGGCGCGAATGTCGTACGTCCTGCGTGCGGAGAACCCGCCGGGAATCTCGTAGCTGTCCTCCGGACCAAGGTCCTCACGGACGAATGCAAGGGCAACTGTGGCATGCTCCCGAAGTACACCGCCTACTAGTCGTGACGTCAGCTCGGCTCGATGGTGCACCTCGCATCAGGCGTGCCCCGAGACAAACCGCGACCAGGTGATGGCAGAAGCCCGGAGAGCAGGTACTCTCTCGGCCTCTGCTTGGTCGTGAAAATCAGATTCGGCGCAGGCTTCCCTGGGGACAGGCATCGAGGCCGCCCAGGTAGATGGGTCTGCCTGCAGCATCTCCATCGTGGAACAGGGTGGCCATCAGTCGAACGATCGGCTACCGTGCGTCCCGATGAAGCAACCGGAACACATTCCGAGCGGGCCGATCTTTCGATTCCTGATTCCCCCGGAGCCGCGACGCTACGCCGGGCAGCGCTGGGTCTTCATCACCGCCCGAGCGGTCCACGTCGTCCTCTCCGGCATCTATCTCGGCG
>PIVZ01001617.1 GCA_003354045.1 bacterium | reverse complement strand
GAGTACTGCCCCGCACCCACCTCGGTGGCCGGCACCAGAGGATCCGGCGTTTTGTCCAGCACCGAATTCACGCGCGTCAGCGCATCCACAGGACCTTCGCCGTTGACAACCCGGTAGAGCGTCGCGCCGAGAGAATAGATGTCGGTCCACGGTCCCTGCTTGGCAACGTGCCTCTCGCCCTGGTACTGCTCGGTCTACCGGCCGCCTCCGCCTCCACGGTCCACGGCGTGTGTCTCGAAGAGAGTCGGCTCGTACAGGTAAGCGACGACCTGGCGGTAATTTCGAGCGCCGAGCGGCAGGCTCGCCTGGGCATCAGTGCGGGACGCGCCGACATTCTGGTTGCAGGGGGACGGATCCTACGCTGTCTGCTGCATCGTTTTCAGGGGGAGACGCTCCGCGTCTCGGGATGGGGTCTACGTCACGGCCTCGCCATCACGGCCGGTCTCTTTCCGGACCTCCAGACATCCCAAAACCTGGACAAACGTCAGGTCCAGTACATGGCAAAGCGTTTAACATACAACAACAAG
>PIVZ01001616.1 GCA_003354045.1 bacterium | reverse complement strand
CGCTCGGCCGCATCGGCGTGGTGACGTAGTAGGAGGTGAGGTAGCGGATGCTGGCCTCGTCCCAGGTGACCAGGGCGCCGAATCCGGCCTTTTGGATCTCGGCGCGCCCCCGGTCGGTGCGCTCTTTGCGCAACCGGTCGTAGTCCACCCGCATCTCGTAATCGACGGCATACTTGCCAAATGCTCCCGGCTTCATGGCGTACCTCCTCGCGATGTGTGCCTCAAGTGCAAGCTTGCACTCAGTGCAAAAACAGACTACTCTAGGTCCCTATGAAGGTGCAAGGGGAGATTGCGTAAATGCCGAAGTGGCCGAGCGGGATGTGGCAAGGCCTCGGAATCCCGGAACTAATGAGGAGCGATGGTGGAGATGAACGTGCCCGAGTCCGTGCCCGCGCCTGAATCTCAGGAGGTTTCGCCGCCCGGGCGAGTGGAGCGCCGGCGAGCCGAGGTCCGTCGCCGCATTCTCGACGTTACCGAGGCGCTCGCGCGCTCGCGCGGCGTGGACGCGGTAACCATCGACGACATCAC
>PIVZ01001615.1 GCA_003354045.1 bacterium | reverse complement strand
GCCCGGTCGTGGAATTCCTCTTCCAGGTCGCCGAGTTGGGCATCGCGGAAACGGGGTTCGGCCGATGCGGCCATGAGCCACCGCGCCAGGCGCGGCGGTGCGCCGGAAACGGACGAGCTCAAGTGCGACGCGCCACGTCGAAGTCCACGCCGTTCCACATGTTGTCCAGCATGCCGCGACTTGCCTGCAGAGCCCTCACGCCGGCTTCTTCGAGGCGGAAGTGTCGCTTGGCCCGGCCCCCGCGCCGAGGTGTTGCGTCACCCTCGTAGGAAGACGCCAGGCCCTTTTCTTCGAGACGGGCCAACGTCGAGTAGACGGACCCCACCGTCACGTTCCTGCCCGTCCGGCGATCGATCTCCTTCCTGATCGAGAGGCCGTATCCGTCGCCATCCAGATGTGCTACGGCGAGCAGGACCACCTGCTCGAACTCACCCAAGAAGCTCCCCTTGCCCATTACGCTCACTCGTCTTCCGGTTCAGAGTCGATCCTGGAACGGGCCGACACTGGTATGTTCTACAAACTAAAACA
>PIVZ01001614.1 GCA_003354045.1 bacterium | reverse complement strand
GGCGAATGAGGGCTCGATCGCCTGGAGCCCGGACGGCCGATACATCTACTTCGCTACCAACCAAAAGCGCGAGGCCGAAGAGCTGCCGCCGTACAACGGCAAGCGGCAGGTGTGGCGCATCCTCCCCGACGGCAGCGGCCTGCAGGCGGTCACGCGCGAAGAGGATGGCGTCGGCGAGTATCACCTGTCAGCCGACGGCAAGTCGCTCTACTTCGTCATTACCGAAGAGGTCTTCGAGGAGGACTGGAAAGACCTCAAGAAGAAGTTCAAGGACTACGAGTTCGGCCACGGTGTCGACGAGTTTTCGCAGATATGGAAACTCGATCTGGTTCACTGGCGTAAGGAGAAGCTGGTCGACGAGAAGCGCGTGATCAAGTCGTTCGACGTGGCGGCCGACGAGTCGCGCATCGTCATGGTGACCACGCCTGACGAGACGCTCTTGAAGAACGAGGGCTGGTCGCGCGTGGATGTCTATGACGCCGCTGCCAAGAAAGTCTCGATTGCCACCAAGGATGGGTGGCGCAAGGG
>PIVZ01000747.1 GCA_003354045.1 bacterium | reverse complement strand
AGCAAGCCGCCGTGCGTGTTGACCGGCAACTCACCGCCGAGCTCGATGCGTCCGCCCTCAACGAAGGGCCCGCCCTCGCCGCGCTTGCAGAAACCGGCTTCCTCGAGCTGCTGAATCACCTGGAAGGTGAAGGGATCGTAGACCTCGGCGAAGTCCACGTCCTTCGGAGTTATGCCGGCCATGGCGAACGCTCTCGGAGCGGCGGCGGTAAGCCCGAGCTCGAAAGGGTCGTCGCGGGTGACGATGTCGTCAGGGGGGTAGGGTTGGCCCTGGCCGAAGCCCATCAGGTAAACGGGCTTCTGCTTTAGCTCCAGGGCCCGCTCGGCCGTGGTGACCACGAAAGCGCACGCCCCGTCGGCCTCCAGCGAACAGTCGAAGAGGCGGTAGGGGTCGGAGATCATCGGGGTGGCCAGGTAGTCCTCCATCGTCATGGGCTTTCCGCGCATGATCGCGGCGGGATTTAGCTGCGCGTGTTTGCGGCATGCGACGGCAACGGCCCCGAGGTGCTCCGACTTGGTCCCGAACTCATTCATGTGCAAGCGCGCCATGAAGGAGAACCATTGCACCGGTGCGGTCAGCCCGTAGGGAAAGTAGTAGTCGCGGGCCGTCTGTCCACCGGACATGGCGGTCGGGTCGAGGATGACCTGCCGCACCCGCCTTCCGGAGTATCCGTACCAGCCTCCCGGGATGAGTACGTGGCTGGCGATGCCGGCGTTGACGGCCATGGTCGCGTTCCAGAGCGCGGCTCCCGGGGCGGCGCCGCCGACGTGAGAGGTTGCCTGGTAGTGCAGGTCCTTGATTCCCAGGTTGACGGCGAAGGCCTCGGCAATATCGAGGCCGAAGAACGGCAATACGGAATCGATCTGCTTGTTGGTAAGCCCGGCGTCGGCGATCGCGGCTTCACATGCCTGCAGCTGAAGCGTCAGGTTGGTTCCGTCGGAAACCTTGGCCCGGCGGTATGGGGTCTGACCGATCCCCACGATGCATGCTTTGTCCTTCAGTGAAGTCACGTCCTTCCCTCCGTCCTGGTTGTGCTTTCGAGAGTCTGCCGACGGCCTTCGTAGCGGCCGAAGAAACCGTAGTCGCAAACCGCGTCCTCCGTGAACAGCTCCGCCAGCTCGTCCCACCGACTGCCGTCCACCAGACGGCAATATATGGCCTTTAGCCGCTTGATCGCCTCGATGACACGCAGCTCGTTCAAGGTCGCTCTCAAATCGTCCGTCTCAGCCATGTGGTGAGTTTCTCCTTGAAGAGGCGGGTGCGTCAGAAGACGACCTCGGCCTCCACCAACGAGCGGTAGCGCGCCTCGGATATGCCCATCAATTCCATGAACACATGGTCGTTGTCGCGGCCCATGACGGGACCGGGTGCGATGCGCGGCTTGGCGCCGCTGGTCTTCACGTAGTCGCCGTAGATCGTTTCCTTGAATCCGAGAGGGTGGGTGACCTCGATGAAGGTGCCGCGGGCCTTGTAGTGAGGGTCGCTCAAGAGATCGGCAACGTTCAAGACCGGCGTGGCCGCCACCCCGTGTTGCTGGAGCTGCTTCGCCAATTCGTAGTCATCGAAGCCGCGCGTCCAGCTCGAAAGCTTTTCGTGCAGCAGGTCGATGTTGTGGCGCCGCCGCTCGGCTTCGACGAACTCCAGCGTCCAGTCGGGACTTCCCATGGCCTCGACCAGCCCTTGCCACTCCTCGTCCGTGAACACCGCGACGCTTATCCAGCGGTCCTCGCCCGTGCATGGGAACACACCGTGGGGTGCGGCGACAGAGAGCGGATGCCGGTTGCTCATGGGGCCGGCGATGCGGCCGTTCATCTGGTAATCCATGTAGGCCGGCGCGACCATCTGCAACATGCCTTCCTGCTGGGACGAGTCTATGTGCTGCCCTTCGCCGGTGCGCTCGCGGTGACGCAGAGCCAGCAACACCGCGAAGGCGCCGATGATGCCGCCGAGCGGATCGGCGAAAGCGTTCTCCATCGGCATGGGCGGTCCGCCCGTGTAGCCGGTCAGGCTGTCCAGGCCCGATATGCTGCTCAGACTCATGCCGTAGGTTCGGATGTTCTCGAGCGGTCCGAAGAGCCCGGCGGGCGGGAGCGAGGCCAGGATGATGTCCGGCTTGACGACTCGGAGTTCCTCGTAGGTGAGATGGAGCTTGTTCATGACCCCGGGGCCGAAG
>PIVZ01000163.1 GCA_003354045.1 bacterium | reverse complement strand
GAGCCTGTCGCTTCGATGGCGGCGACGGTAGCGCACACCTCGCGGCCGGCCAGTATTCGGCTCACCTCACGGCCGAGCTCTTTGGGCGTGGGCATCTCACCGTTGCTCTTCGCTTCGGCAAGTAGAGCCCGTTTGAGCGCGGCGTCGTCGATGGCGTCGCGACAGCAATCCGGCTCCGGCGCGAGCTCGGTACGGCCGAGCAGCGCAAACTTGAGCGGTCTGGCCGACCCTTCCGGACCGGCGCCGTCTCGAGCCAGGGCGATGAGCGTTGCGGCTGTCACACCGCGCGCTCCGCCCGAGGCGACCACTACGTCGCCGGCGTCGAGCACGGGCGGACCAACGGGGATGGACTCGATCGCTGCGGCGACACTGCGAAGAACCGTCCGGCGCCCGTCGGCCGCCAGACCGACTTCGAGGTCGGGGCCGCCGGCAATGATCTCTTCGGCCAAAGCTTCGGCGATTGCACTCGCGCCGCGGCCGGAGCGTGCGATATCGACGGCCTTCACCACGACACCGGGCCACTCCTGTGCAGCCGTACGCGCCAGCGCCGCACACCCGGCCAGCCATGCGCGGTCGGCAGGCAGATCGGTCGTGCCGAATGTGCCTCCCGTGTCCTGAACCGTGACGAACAGGCGATGCCCACTTCGCTCGGCGAGGTGCGCGGCCGCCTTCGCCGTCTGGAACGCTTCGCGGTTCACGGCAACGGCTTGTTCTTCGCTGTCGATCTCACGCAGACCGCCGAGGAAGATCACACCTTGCAGGTCGGCAGCAAGCTCGCCCTGCGCATCGATCACCGCGCTTGTGCGCGCTTGCACTCCGTGTTGTTCGAGCGCCTGCGCGAGCGTGGCGGCCAGTTCCGTGTCGTCGCCGGCAATGCCGATTGGGCCTGCGCCCAGGAGACCGGCCGGCGCCATTCCGAGCGCCGGGCTGTCCACGGCTTCGAGCGTGAAACGCCCCAGCTCCATGGTGCCTGCCGCGGCGGCGGGCACGTGGTCCTCGGCGACCGATGCCGTCGCCCCGCTTGGCGCTGCCGACGCTGCGGCCGGGACGACGTCGTCGCTCGGCGTCGCCGCCACTTCGGCCCGGCTGGCTTCGTCGCTCGGCACTGCTGTCGCTTCGGCCCGGCTGGCTTCGTCGCCTGGCGCTGCCGCCGCTGCGCCAGGCGTGCCAAGCTCTGCGTCCATGTACTCGACGATCTGTCCGAGCGTTTGCAGCTTGGCCATCACCGACGTGTCAACCTCGGGCAGACCCGGCGCGCGATCTTGCATTGCCGAGAGAATCTCGACGCGCTTGATGGAATCGATACCGAGATCGCCTTCGAGATGCATGTCCATGGCCAGCATGTCGGCCGGGTATCCGGTCTTGTCGGCGACGACCTCGAGAAGCAGCGCGTGTACATCTATGGCGGGCTGGGCTCCCGCCGGCGTTCCGTTCCCGTCCGCGTGTGCCGCGGCGGTAGTCGACGCATCGGGAGCAGCCGCGCTCGTTGCTGCCGTCGAGAGGCCGGCCGCATCGAGTTCCGTGTCCATGTACTCGACGATCTGCCCGAGCGTCTGCAGCTTGGCCATCACCGTCGTATCGACCTCGGGCAGGCCCGGCGCGCGATCCTGCATGGCCGAGAGAATCTCGACACGCTTGATGGAGTCGATGCCAAGATCGCCTTCGAGATGCATATCCATGGCCAGCATGTCGGCCGGGTATCCGGTCTTGTCAGCGACAACCTCGAGAAGCAGCGCGTGCACATCGATGGCGGGCGCAGAGGCAACGGCTGCGGCCGCAGGCGCGGGCATCGGCGCAATCATCGGCGCGGTCACCGGCGCGGTCACCGGCGCCGTCTCAGGCACAGTCATCGGCGCAGTCATCGGCACCGGCAATGGGGCCGCGATCGGGGCGGCCGCGACGACGGAGGCGAGTTGCGCGGGGTTACCGGCCGCCAACGGGGCCAGAGCGCTGAGTCCTTGCTGCACGGTTTGCAGGAAGGCCGCATGAGAGCTGGCCATGGACTGCATGTAGGCCGAGTGCGCCTCGGCCGCTTGTCGTTGCGCATCCCGGTAGGCTTGCACCCAGCCGGGGCTCGCAGATGCCGCCACGGCACCGGCATCAAACGACGCTGGGCCCGCATCGGCCAGGGCGGGTGCGGGCGCCACGGCCGCTGGTGCGGGCGCCGACGGCGCCGACGCCTGCGGTGCATACTCGATCGGCGCGCCTTGCGCCGCTGCCGCGGGCGTCGTCACCACGGGCGGTTCGGCGGCAACGCTGCTTGTCGGTGTCGCTTCGGCGCGCGGGGGGTTCGGTGCGGGCAGCTCGGCTGCGCCGCCCTCGGGGGGATAGGGTTTTCCGTAGTTCGCTCCGTTCATTGGTATCGTCAACTTGGGTTGTGGCCTTTCGGCGGGGTTTTCAGGAATGGCGTACTCGTTCCACAACGCTTCGAAGTCGAGCGCGTGTCCGCCCGCCGCTAGCTGCGCCAGCGCGCCGAAGAAACAGTAGACGCCGTCTTTGCCTTTGCGATCGAGCGTGACGGCCGCATGCGGCCGCGTGCCGAGGATGCGACGAACGAGACCGGTCAGCACCGATCCGGGGCCGACCTCCACGAACGTTCGCGCGCCTTCGGCGTACATGGTCTCGATCATGTCATTGAAGCGCACCGAGCTGGTGAGCTGCTGTGCGAGCAACGCACGCATGGCAGCGGTGTCGGTCGGATAACGCTCGGCCGTCGTGTTCGCGTAAACCGGGTGTTTGGCGGCGTGGAACGTCACGTCGTTCAGGAAGTCGGCTAACGCGCCTCCGGCTTCGGCGACCACCGGTGAGTGAAACGCCGTCGCAACGGGCAACTGGCGGGCGGTGATGCCGGCCGCGCCGAGCTTCTTCTCGATCTCTTCGACGGCAGCGGTGCGACCGGAAAGCACCACTTGCTCGGGGCTGTTGTGGTTGGCCACGACGACGTCGGTGTCCCAGCCGTCCAGTAGCGTGCGCACCTGCTCGATGGTGCGTGCGACGGCGAGCATGGATCCGGGAACGGAAGCGGCCTCGGCCATCAGCTCACCGCGGCTGCGTGCGACGCGAAGGAAATCGCCGAGCGAGAGAACACCCGCTGCATGCAGCGCAGCGATCTCGCCGAAGCTGTGGCCGCCGTAGTGGTCGGCTTCGAGGCCGAGCTCGGTGAGCAGGGCCAGCATCGAGAGACTGGCACACCCGAGGGCGGGCTGCGCCCACTCGGTGGCCGTCAGCCGGCGCTGTTGCTCGGCATCGAGATCGTCATCGAAGGAGGCTTTGGGGAAGACCACGTCGTGCAGGGAGAAGCGCTCGTCCCAGTCGAAGTCGGCGGCGCACTCCCACGCTGACAGCGCCGCGCCAAAGTGCATGGCCAGCTCGGCGCCCATGTCCACGTATTGGCTGCCCTGGCCGGGGAAGAGAAAGGCGAGGTCTCCGTCGCACGGGCCGACGCCGTAGTGGATACCATTCGGGGTCGAGAACGCCTCGTGCGGTGCGGCCGCAACGGTCGCGGCTGCTTGCTCGAGCTTCTTGCCCAGGTCGTCTTCATCGACGGCGACGATCGCCAGGCGCGCTTCTTCATCGCCACGGAACGCGCGTTGGCTCGTGTCGGCCAGCCACGCGAGGTAGCCGGATTCATTGCCGTGTCCGTTGGCGGAGCCGCCTGCCGCCTGCTCGGCGTGCCGGCGCGCGGTAGCCGCCACTTCGTCGCCCGTGGCGCCGCACAGCACCACCAGCTCGCAACCGAGTGCGCGCAGCCGCTTCCCACGACGGCCGCCGGCCGATGGCGCGTTGTTCAAAGTCGCGCTCGTTTCGTCGTCCGCCCCGGCCTGCGATAAACCGGCGCGCTTTTCGGCCGCCGGTACGTATTCGGATAGCGCGACGTGGAAGTTCGAGCCGCCGAAGCCGAAGGCACTGACCGAGGCGCGGCGCGGGTGGTCCGAGCTGCGAACCCATGGGCGCGCGCGTGTGGACAGCTGGAACGGTGACTCCTCGAGCGCGAGCAGAGGGTTGGGCTGATCGACCTTGATGGTGGGCGGCAACACCTTGTGATGCAACGCCATCACGGCTTTGAACAAGCCGGCCGCTCCTGCCGCAGCCTTGCTGTGTCCGATCTGCGATTTCACCGAGCCGAGCGAACACCACTGTCGATCCTCGCGTCCGCTCTCATTGAAAACCGTTGACAGACCCTCGAGCTCGGCGGCGTCGCCAGCCTTGGTGCCGGTTCCATGCGCCTCGAGTAGCTCGACCGTCTCGGGCCCGTAGCCGGCGTTGGCGTAGGCACGGCGCAACGCCATCGCCTGTCCTTCCGGCCGTGGGGCATACACGCTCTTGGCGCGGCCGTCCGACGATGAGCCGACACCGTTGATCACGGCGTAGATGCGATCGCCGTCACGCTCTGCATCAGCCAGACGCTTGAGCGCCACCATGCCGATGCCCTCACCGAGCATCGTCCCGTCGGCCTTATCCGAGAACGGGCGGCAATCACCGGTGGGCGAGAGCGCCGGCGTCTTGCTGAAGCACATGAACATGAAGATGTCGTTCATGGTGTCCACGCCGCCGGTGACGACCATGTCCGAGTCGCCCGCCTCGAGCTCGTGCACGGCCATGGAGAGCGCCGAGAAGGTAGAGGCGCAGGCCGCATCCGTCACGCAGTTGGTGCCGCCGAGGTCGAGACGGTTGGCGATGCGTCCGGCGACCACGTTGCCCAGCAAACCGGGGAAGACGCTTTCCCGCCACGGAATGTAATGCGAGGCGATGCGATCGCACGCGGCTTGCACTTCATCCTCGGGCATCCCCGATTCGCGCAGCGCCTTGGTCCACACCGGTCGCTGCAGACGGCTGACCATCGAGCCCAGCAACTCCTGCCCGGAGGTAACGCCGAGAATGACCGAGGTGCGCGAGCGGTCGAGTGCTTCGGCCGAGCCACCGGCCGCGTCGTCGAGAACCTTTTGCGCGACGATCAGCGCGAGCAGTTGTGAGGTGTCGGTCTCGGGGACGATGCTCGGGGGAACGCCCCACCCCATCGCGTCGAAGTCAACGTCAGGCAAGAAGGCTCCGCGACGCGCGTAGGTCTTGTCGGGGACCGACGGGTCGGGGTCGTAGTAGTCTTCGATCAGCCAGTGGCTCGCCGGAACCTCGGTCATGAGGTCGGCACCTACCAGGATGTTGCGCCAGAAACGCGACGCGTCGAGTGAGCCGGGAAACAGCGCGCTCGCGCCGACGACTGCTATCGGCTCGCGCGAGCGAGACGTTGGTGAGATCGGCCTGTCGGATGGTTCGTTATGAGGCATGGTAATTCCTGTGAAAATCGCTGAAGTGGAGTTCCTTTCAGCCGAGAGGTCTGGGTCGGAAATCAAAGGCGGCGGCCGGCACCGGCACGCCGAAGGTTCGTAGCTGCTGGGCGCGCGTCACGACGGCGGCGCCTTCGAGAAGGTTGCGAGCGATCTGAACGACGGTGCGGTTAGCGGGCTCGGCAAGGAAGGTCCCTGCCGTCCAGACGTTGAATGCACCCATCGAGGGGCCGCACCAAATCTGGTAGTCGAGCTTGCGGTCGGCCTGCCCGACAATCGACCACTTGCTCGACTGGCCGAGATAGGAGCGAAACAGCAGAGCCATCTTGTGCTTCGGGTCGGCTTCGGCGCGCGGGATCTCGGCCGGGTCGCGCTGCTCCCAGAATCGACGCGTGTCGGCCCAAGCCTCGTCGAGGCTGCAGCGGAAGATATCCTTCTCGATCTTGGCGCGCTCGTCTTGCGGAAGCGCATCGACGGACGGGTAGGCTCGATACAATTCGTAGAGCTTCTTGGCGCGGGCGGCGAAGAACGTGCCGCGCTTGAGCACTTGCACCTCGACGCCTAGCTCGAACATATCGGCGGCCGGCGCCATGACGACATCGGCGATATCGGCCTGGGCGAGCAAGGCCTTTCCATCTGCGTGAAGTCCCGACTCGACGGCCGACTGGTTCACCGACCCGGTAAGAACGTAAGACGCACCCAGCGAAAACGCCGCGGCCACCGCGCCCGGCGTGCCGAGGCCTCCCGCCGCGCCGATACGAATGGGTCGCACGTAGCCGCGCTCGGCCATGACGCGGTCGCGTAGCGCGAGAATCGTCGGAAACAGCGCAGTCAACGGCCGGTTGTCGGTGTGGCCGCCGGAGTCGGCCTCGACCGTGTAGTCCTCGGCCACAGGCAGGCCCCGTGCGAGCCGGCCTTCCTCGGCAGTGAGCTTGCCGTCGGCCACGAGTTGATCGAGCATCTCGTCGGGCGCCGGTTCCATGAAGCGGCGGGCGACTTCCGGTCGCGATATCTTGGCGAAGACGTGGTTGCTGCGAACGATGTGGCCCTGCTCGCCAGCGCGCACTCCCGTGTAGGCGTAGCGAACGATGGAAGTCGTGAGCCCCATGAATGCCGCCGCCGACACACGCCGAACACCGCGGCGGATATAGAGGTCGGCGACGCGTTCTTCGATGGCCGGCTCGTTCGGCGAGTGGATCAGGTTTGCACCCCACGACGGGCCGCCCTGGTCGGAACTGCCGAGCTCCCGCGTGAGCTCGTCGATGGCATGCTCGACCTGGCCGGGCTCGAGACCGGCCGCGCCAAAGAAGGCCAGGAAACCGGCACGCGCCATCGCGACCACCAGCCGTGTCGATGTAATGCCATTGGCCATGGCGCCGGCGACATAGGGGAAGCGCACGCCGTGTGTTTCGGTGAAGGAACGATCGCCGAGCCATTCCGGGTAGACGGCCGGCAGGCTCGCCAACAACGGCCAACAAGGTGAGCCGTTGGAAGCGGCCGTCTCATGCGCGTCGTCGGGACGCGCTTGCGTTTGTCCGCCGAGGGCCACCCCGAAGCAGCCGCTGGCCGAATCACGGACGACGTGGGCTTGCTCGCGCATGCGATGCACGGCCGCGAGAAGCTCCGGTTGGGTGAACGCGGGGCGCGCGTCTCCGCCCGTCCAAACGCCGATCGACTGCAATGTGTTGCTCTCCTATGGCCCGGCGCCCGTCGGCCGCCCTCAGGCGACCGCGTCCCCTTGCACCGGCCGTCTGCCCGAGGCTTGCTCGCGCTGGAGGGGGTGCCACTGGCGGCGGCGCTCTAGCTTACAAATGTACGCTAGATGTCCTTATACCATGCGTGCGATGACGCCACGGGTCAAACCACAGGCACGTTTTTCGGCACAACCCCTTTAATTTCGGGCATAAACGGCGGCAGAGCGACCGAGCCTCCGGAGTGCACAACTGTTCGCTCTGCGGCGCCGGTAAGGGGCCTGGAACCCTCCAGCCGTCCGCGCCCGTGCACTCGCTCCGGCTTCAAGGCATCATTCAGGAGTGGCGGCGCAAGCGAGGCAGAAGGAGACCACCCGGCAGGCGTTGCTCGATGCGGCGCTTCGACTGAGCGCCGACCGTGGCTTTTCCGCCTTGAGCCTGCGCGCCATCGCGAAGGAGGCCGGCCTCGCCCCGACCTCGTTTTACCGCCACTTCGAAAACCTCGACGACCTCGGTCTCGCGCTCGTTGACGAGGTAGGCCTGTCGCTACGCCGGCTGGTGCGCCAGGCTCGCCGTCGCACGCAGAGTAGTGAGACGGCAAGTGTCACGCGCTTGTCGATCGAGACGTTCATGGAGTTTGCCGAGACCAAGTCGCACTTGTTTCGGTTACTGCTCGGCGAAGGTGCGGGCAGCACACCCGACTTTCGCAAAGCCATCGGCCGCGAAATCCAACACTTCACCGACGACCTGGTCGAAGACCTCGAGCGCGAAGCCGAGGCCAAGCAACGACCGATCATTCATACCCGGCTCGCAGCCGAAGCCATGGTGACCGTAGCGTTCAACCTCGGCGCCGGCGCAATCGACCTTCCGCCCGACGAGCGTCTCAAACTCGTCGAGCGCATCATCGCCGAGGTTCGCATAATCATGCGCGGCGCCGAGGCCATGGCGGCCGGATGGGAACCGGGTCCGCCGTCCCAAGAGCCCGACTAGCAGAGGGCTCGCCAAGACCTCCGTCGCGCAGATTCCCTGCGCGCGGCGCCTTTCATTCATTGCACCCTCTCTTGCGATTGGACAGGAAGGCTGCTTGTTGTTTGTGAGCTAAATCACAGTCAAGACCAAGAATGGCACTGGCTATGCCCCCGCCGCATGTGAGAAAGTGAAGCTCCCATAATACCCAACTTACGAGTTGGGTTATTGGAAACGCCGATCGTGAGATCTGAAGAAAGCACAGACACAGCGCCAAGGTCGCGGTACATTGACGTGGCACCCTGCGCCCGTACCCGGAACTGCGTATGCGATAACCTAGTTCCGTATACTTACTGTTAGCCAGCGCGGACTGCACTGAGAATCTCGAGTTGCAGACTATACGCCAATGGCGTATAGTAGTGCATGTTGTTCGTTGAGACCCCGATCTTCACTCAGGAAATCGGGGATCTCCTCGGAGATGACGATTATCGCGCACTCCAATGCGCGCTCGCCCTTCGTCCAGAGGCCGGGCCAATCATTCAGGGCAGTGGCGGCCTCCGGAAAGTCCGCTGGGGTACGCGAGGGCGTGGCAAGCGCGGTGGTCTACGGATCATCTACTATTGGGACAAACCGAGAGATCACATTTTCATGATCTTCGCGTATCGCAAGGCACGAAAGGACGACCTGACGGCGGCTCAACTCAAGGTCTTGCGCAAGCTTGTCCGGGAGAATCTGGCATGAACGAGAAGGATTTTGCAAAGCTCACGTCTAGCGTGAAACAGGCGGGTCGGATTCGGGATGGAAGACTGAAGGCATCACGAGCACGCGAGGTGAAGCCTCTCGAGATCAAGACGGTGCGTAAGCGTCTCGGGTACTCTCAATCGGAATTCGCTCTGATGATTGGTGTGAGCCTCTCTACGCTGCAAAACTGGGAGCAGGGACGTCGAAGGCCGGAGGGACCGGCGCAGGC
>PIVZ01001613.1 GCA_003354045.1 bacterium | reverse complement strand
GGGGGCAAAGCTCTGGCGGTCGAGCTCGACGTGACCGACGCCGACATGTGCCAAGGGCTCGTGGCCAAGGCATCCGAGGCTTTCGGCGGTGTAGACGTCCTCGTCAACAACGCGGGCCTGGTGAAAATGGGTTCCATTATCAATTACGAGGAGGCGGATTGGGACAGGATCTTCGCCGTGAACGTCAAGGGCGTGTTCCTGGTCTCCCAGGCGACCATCCCGGCGCTGATCGACCGTGGGGGTGGCGCGATAGTGAACGTGTCCTCCATTGCCGGCAAGCGCGGTTACGCCGGCCTCGGCGCCTACTGTGCATCGAAATCGGCCGTCATCGGCCTCACTCAGGCCATGGCCCAGGAGCTGGCCACGCTCGACATCCGCGTAAACTCCGTGTGCCCCGGACTGCTGGCCACGGCGATGTGGATGGACCACCTGTCCGTGGGAGTGGGCATGGCCTCCGGCAAGGAGCCTGGCCGCGAGGCATTCGAGTCGTTCGTGGAAGAGAACACCCCATTGGGGCGGGAACAAACGC
>PIVZ01000746.1 GCA_003354045.1 bacterium | reverse complement strand
TATGGTAGCAGAAGATGGGCGAAATAGGGTAGAGAAATTCCGCGCACCGCGGGGTCCGTCGCCGACGGCGTCACGCTCGAAGCAGAGAATCGTCCAGCGACAGCCGCGAGCTCATCAAGGCCGGCGTCGGCGCTACCGCCGCTTGGCCGCTCGCCGTTCTGCTGGCGCCAGCACAGGAGCCGCACGACGAGCCCCAAAGCGGCTATGGACCTCCACGGCGACGTTGACCGCGGCCGGTATGCCGCCGCGGGGAGTCCAGTAGAAGTAAAGCGCCGCGGCGACGGCGACGAGAGCCGCGGCGATGGCGACGAGCACTTGGTGTTGGCGCCTGAGGAGGGAGCACGAGCCACAGAAGATTCTCGCGAGAAAGGTGAGCCGCTTTACGTCTTTATATAGGTGAAGGCCATCGTGCCTCGCCGGGATCGTCCCGGCGGTGCGCAGCGGCCCACCTCGGGCGTGCCCAACCGCGACGGGCGCCCGCGACCTGGAGGACCGCCGTGCCGCATCGAGCTACACCGCCGTCAAGACCTCTCTGCTACGTCCGCCGTGGAGGCTCCGTGATGGAGTCCTGCTCCAGGACCCTCCACGCCCTCCCTCTCCTGCGTCCCGGCCACGACTCCGACGAGATCTTCCTCGGCTGTTTGGGACGGGCCGCCGAGTACTATGACGTCGACGTCTATGGATTCGGCTGCGCCTCCTCGCATGTCCACCTCCTCTACGGTGCCGAGCACGCGCTTCAGATGGCTGGGCTCCACTGCCATATCAACTCGAACGTCGCTCGCGAGATCGGCCGCTTGCACGGCCACCGCGAGAAGCTCTGGGGCCGCCGCTACCGGCCCATGACGGTCGGCGACGACCGAGAAAGTCAACGCGAACGCCTCAAATACGTCTTGTCGCAGCCGGTCAAAGACGGACTGGTGGAAAAGGTCCTCCAGTGGCCGGGACCCAGCGCGGCCCGCGCTCTGCTCCACGGCGAGCCGCTCGTCGGCCTCTGGTTTGATCGGACCCGGGAGTACTACGCCCGACGCAAAGGCATCGACTTCGACAAGTATGACTACGCTACGCGTTACGAGATCGAGATCCAGCGCCTGCCGGCCTTCGAGGACGACTCGCCCGACGAGTATCAGACGATGATCGCCGAGCTGCTCGGGGAGATCGAGGAGGAAGGCGCCGCCGAGCGCAAAGGCCGCAAGGTGCTGGGCGTCGAGAAGATCCTCTCTCAGGATCCTTGCCAGCCGCTCAGGAGCGGGACCGGAGCGCCGGCCGCCGGCAAGAAGTCCCCGGTACCGATGCTCTTCTTCTCCAAGCTCCCGGGCGTCGCCCGGGGCATGGCCGACGACTACCGGGACTTCTTGGACGAGTACATGGTGGGGTCGGCGCGAATGATCGAGGCCGCGGAACGCGGGTATCGTCTCAACCCTCGTCGCTGTTTGCCCGCCAGGAGCTTTCCGCCTGCGGTGATCGAGTCGATCCTCCAGGCGTGCGCGGGGTTCAACCCCGAGACGGCGTTTCCCCGAGGTTGCTTTCCAAGAGCGTGGCCTTTCGTCGGGGGCGAGCTGGCGTCCCCGCCGCCACGACCACCGACTCGCGATCTGGTCCTCGAGCAGGTGGGCGAGGAGTTGAAGATCGTATGGCGCGGCGAGATCCCGACGGTTCACGTCCCTCGCCGCCCGGTCACAGTGTCCTCCAAGGAGACGACGGCGCCGGATCATGCCGTCCCAATTCAGGAGACACAGCTCGTGGGTGGCGAGGCGGGGCGCGCCCCTCCGTGAGGATGGACTGACCTCCGCCGCTGTGCAATCGGCTGAGTGACTCTCTGGTCTCAGCCAGGGAGAGCTGCGCCTCAATCCTTGTCATTTCATCATTATTGACTTGAGACGAGCTGCGGGTTGTCGTCTGAAGTGATCTCAAGGAGGAATTCGCCACAGATGAGCGGCTTGACCGGGCGTCAGTGCTCGTGGCACCTGAAGTCCGCGGCCAGCGAGGGCCTTTCCACAATCGCGATCTCTCGTAAGTTATTGAAAACAGGAGATTTGTGAAGTGGCTGGCACCTTAAGGGGGAGACACAGCTCGTGGGTGGCGAGGCGGGGCGCGCCCCGCCGTGAGGATGGACTGACCTCCGCCGCTGTGCAATCGGCTGAGTGACTCTCTGGTCTCAGCCAGGGAGAGCTGCGCC
>PIVZ01000162.1 GCA_003354045.1 bacterium | reverse complement strand
GGGGTGCCCTGCGTGGTCTCCGACGAGCTCGTGATGGCCGCCGTAAAGATGGGAGAGGGCATCGACTTCGACCCCAAGGGCTTCTACGATTTCTGCGAGAAACAGGTCTCTTCGGGCGGCATGGATCGCAAGTGGGTGCCCGATTTCGTCCGTGTGGTCGAGGATTTCGAGTACACGGGGACCCAGAAGATACTGGTCCGAAACCTCAAGGCCACTCACTTCGCCCCGGGCGGGATCCGCGGCCTCCTCTTCTGGCGCGAGCGTGGCGATACCAGCTACAGGCCCTTCTCCGAGAGCGATTACCGGGTCTTGCGGGCCAAGTTCGAGGCCAGCGAGCGTATCGGGCTGCTGGACCGCGTCTGAACGGTGCGCAGAGAGGTTGCAAGAGGTGATCCAAACGGGTTGTTCTTCGTGCTAGGCTGACAATATTGCGGGGAACAGTGGACAGAATGCCTGAAATCTTGACCATCCGACTGGCAGCGCTGTGTACCGTGCTGCTCGTGTGCATCGGCGTTGCGGCATGCAGTGGCGATCGCAAGGAACTCGGCGTCGGCAAGGCGCGCGATATGATTGCCGCTTCGAGCCGTTATACGGCGCCCAAGGTGACTACCATCGAGGTCGGCGAAGATGCGGTCATGACGATGTGGAAGGACCAGGCCCGGGGAAGTCAGAAGCTTCAGGAAGACGGACTCATCGAGTTCAAGCTACTCAGGGCGGCTGGGGAGTTCGGCGGAAAGGCGAAGGTTACGCTGACCGAACAGGGCATGCAGTACGCGAGGCCTGCCGGGGACCGGGAGAACTTCCTCGTCATAGAGTTGTGTAAGCGCCGGATCGTCGGTGTAAGTGCGATCGAACGATTGGAGTCTCGGGTCGTGGCAGTCGCCCCCGACGCTACGGCTGCGGCAGACGGCGGAGCCACGGAAGAAACCCTGGACGAGGGCACAGCCGAGGCCGTGGAGGATGCCGCTGTAGAGGCCGCCCCACCCACCGTCGTAGACGTCGCCCTCGTCGAGTACGGATGGCAGTACGTCGATACCACGCCTTTCGGCAGGCAATGGAGCGAAGACTGTCGCAAACGCCGCGCCGGAACCGGCAAGATCACTTTCCTCAACGACGGCACCGGCTGGCGGATCGAGGAGTAGGCGCCCCCAGGCGCCGAGCTGGCGGTATTACCGCCAGCGTGGCTGCCGCCGGTGCGGCCTGTTCAATTCTCTACTTGCCAAGCGCACGCTGCGAAGCCGGTCGCGACTTGCATTCGGAGAACCAGCGCGCGACGTTTGCGTACTCGCTCAGATCGATTCCGGCATACACGGTCAGCAACAGCACCGATGCTACGTTGAGGTCGGCCACGCTGAACGCGTCTCCGACCAGGCACGATCGCCCATCCAGAGCGGCGTCGAGCACTTTCAAGGGGCCGGGCAGCTTCTTCTCCGCCGCATCTGCGGCCTCGGCGTTCCGCTTGTCTTCGGGCAGCATGACTCGATTGAGCAGAATCGTCATCAGAGGCGGTTCGGCTTCGGTCATTGCCCAAAGGCTCCATTTGACGGCGTGGGACTCCTCCACGTCGGACTTGGGTTTGAGCCCGCCATCGTATTGCTTGGCGAGATAGAGATTGATCGCCATCGACTCCCAGAACACCTGATCGCCGTCTACCAGTGCCGGTATGTGGCCGTTGGGGTTGATCTCGAGAAACTCCGGCGCATGGGTCTCGCCGGTGGCGAAGTTGGTGGGGATGCTCTCGTAGTCGATGCCGAGTTCTTCGAGCATCCACAGGCAGCGTCCGGCCCTTGATGCGGGAATGCCGTAAAGCTTTATCACTGTTGCCTCCTTTGTCTCTCTCCGGTCGGTTGCACCGGCGGTGCGTCCTTGCCCGGGCGGCTCTAGTTACGCCGACTGCGGCCCGGCCAGCCGGACTCGAGCACTTCCGGGAGTCTATCGCGAGCGGGCTGTCACGCAATGCTCCGCTATTCAGTGGAGCTCGGCGCTGGCGGCCTGGCATATGGACTTACCCTGCGAAGAAAGGTCTAGTAGCTGGCAGGTCGGCCGTCCTGACACCGGCCGAGTAGGGAGGAGCCACATATGCCGGCACAGGCAGCGGTCACCAGCGACTACTACGTTGCGCAGACGCCCAAGCTGATGGGCCAGTTCGACAAGTACTTCAAACGGCTGCACAGGCTTCTGGCCCGCGACTACGGCGAGGAGTTTGCGGCCACGATCGAGAATGACACCCGGGAGAGGTTCGAGAGGATCATCCCCGAGCTCCCCTACATTGGCGGCAAGGAGAACCACTACACTGCGGTCATGGTGATCAACGGCTGGCTCGTCTCGCTGTACCGCTCGATGAAGGCCAACGGCAAGCCCGTCGAAGAGACGGCGCGGCTCTGCTGCGAGGCCGTCGAGGAGTACTTCAACCGAGGCCCGCGCTGGCTGCGGCGCCTGATCGGAAGGCTGGCGCTGACGACGCCCGTGCGCAAGTCGCTGGAGAAACAGGCACTGGCCTCTCAGCGGCGCCGCTTCTCAGAAGACTTCGTCTGGGAGGTGCACGCCAACGACGCGGACGGTTTCGACGCAACTCTGGAGTTCAGCGAGTGCGCCGTCAACAAGTTCTACGACTCGCAGGATGCCGCCGAGCTCAAGCCCTACTGCTGCTTCTTCGACGTAATCTATGGCAAGGCACTCGGCATGGGCGTAACCGCCGACGAGACCCTCGGGATAGGATCGCCCACGTGTAGGCTGCGCTACAAGAAAGGCGCCGCCACCAAGGTCCCGACCCAGCTTCTGGATTTCATTGCAGCCGACGAGCAATCCAGCCCCGCTCGATGAGACGAGAGCGGCACGATCTGTGAGACGAGAAGACGCCGATACCTCAGGCGGGGATGCGGGGCTCTTTCGCTACGAGCTGCCCGGTGGCTGGACGGTGCTGGCGGGCCGAGCGGCCGTTGACAACGACCGGCTCAGCCTCCGGTTGGCCGCTCCCGCGGATTGGTGGTTTCACGCGAGTGCGGTCTCGGGCAGCCACGTGATCCTACGCGCGAGGGAGGATGCGGAGCCCGACCGTGAGACTCTTCGCCTGGCAGCCGCGATTGCCGCCTATCACAGCAAGGCGAGGGGAGGTGGGGTAGTGCCGGTCACCTGGACGCGCGCCCGCTACGTGAGCAAGCCGCGCGGCGCCGAGCCGGGAACCGTCGAAGTGAAACGAGAGAAGGTCCTCAAAGTCCGCCCGCGTTTGCCCGAAGGTTAGGACAGAGGTGCGTACCTCCGGTCGTACGCTCGCGGCTCACGACCTTGCCACGCTTCGCCATCGACCATGATCTCTATTTTCGGCTCGGCGCATGCGTTCAGATCGAGCATCACTTCTCTCATCAGAAGTAGATCTTCGGCTCGATGTAGAAGATGTGGGGCGATGTGCCGAACTCGCTTCTCAGTACGGAGTCGTGCAGCCCCACGGCCGGGCTCGAGCCGTAGCTGATGATGGCGCCGGCCTGGACTCCAATCTCGTCTGAGGCCCACCAGGTCAGCCCCGGCTGGATCTGACCGGAGCCGTCGTTGAATGAAACCATCCAGGCCAGGTTGCCGAAGAGAATGGGCATGAACTCGTAGGTTGCCACGAAGCCGCCCAGGTGCTCGCTAGCGGCGAGCAGACCGCCGGTGGCGAGGCGGGTGAACGATGTCTGCAAATCGTGGGGGTCTCGGGCGCCGTTGTAGAAGTACTCGCAGTCCAGCGACAGACTGTTATCGAACCTGTGGCCGATACCGACAACCGTGCTCAGGCCGTCTTCGACCAGTTTCTCGCTCGCCGGGAAGACGCCTGCGAGAAGGGGTGGGCTGTCGTCGGCATCTAGAAAGGCAGCTTCAAGTCGCAGTGCCAGAGGTCCGAGCTCGCCCGTAGCTCCTGCACCGAGCTGATAGCCGCCGTACACCTTACCGCCCTGGGCGGCGAGGTCCCAGCCGTGAAGGGTCGTGAATGCTCGTGCGAGCAATGCGGAGCCGAACCATGAGGAGTCGAGAAGCTCACCGTCGTCAGTCGTGGCGGTGGGTGCCATCGTGCGACCGGCGGCGGCTATCAGGTTGATTCCTGAGAAGGGGCCGAGGTGAATGTCTACGCGAGCGGCGTCCACGCCGGCTTTGTATTCACGGTCGAACTGGCGTGGGTCGAAGGGGAGGAACACGTCGAGCGGATTCCAGAAGAACGCCTTGCCGAAGGTAATGGCCTGTCGGCCGAGCGTTATGTCGGCCGAGGCCAGATGGAAGCTCGCGCTGGCGCGGTCGAGAATGAGGGCCGCACCGGTATCGGACTCCTCGAGCCAGTCCCACGTAGCGTCCAGGGCACGGTAGCGTGCGTCGCTCGGCGCCGGCGCGTAGGGCACTGAGGCGCCGAGCCCCCCTTGCCCGAGCGTCGCCGAGGCGCTGGTCGTATCCACCGTTTGCACGACGTGAAGCTCGTAGGAGACGAAATCTCGCGGTCGTCCGGCAAGCGTCAGTCGCAGTAGGGTCTGCGAGAGGAAGGCGCTGTCGTCTCCGCCGAGCAAGGATGCCGACTCGGGGCCGTCGGTAGCCACAGCGACCACACGCAGGCTTCCGTCCAGTCCCGCCGGACCTCGCGAGTCGCCGAGCAAGGCACGGGCGGTGCCCGGCAACCAGAGCGTTGCTGCTGCAACCCATGCGATAAGAAGTGCGGCCGCCGCGGGCCTACCCGCGCGCCGGCGCTGGTGGCACCTCTCGCGCTCCCTGATGCGCCACAGGCTCTGCCATGCCCGGCTGACGGTGGCTGTCATGGGCAGTGCCGCCTACTGCTGCAGGGTACGCAGCGAGAAGAAGTCCTCGGCAATCGGGACATCGAAAGAAAGCTCGTTGTAAATGACGACGGTCGATTCATCGGGCTTGTCGGCCTGGACGATCTCTATCCTGCTCGGTAACAACCTGTCGCCCAGAGGCCGGATTTCTCCATAGCTGAGAGTGCGAGCCAGAGCCATGTCTTCGTCGAAGTACTGTATGCTTACCGGCAGGTAGTCCGGCTTGGCGGCCGTGACTACTACCTTGCCCCATACGACCGCGGCGTCTTCCTTCGGAATGCAGGTCAGATCCACGACTTCGCGGTCGTCCCTGATGCCCTCGAAGCTCTTCTCGTAGTCGTAATCGTCCGCCATGCGACTATCTCTTACCAGATCGTCGTTGCTGAAGTGGGAGCCCATCCATGAGGCCGACATCATGGAAGAGGGAAGCTTGATGACGCGCTTGACCTTGGGAAGGTAGTTCCACAGATCCTTTCCCGACTTGAGTGTGGCCGTATCTTTCTCTTTCTTCGGCGCCAGTATCCGGTAAAGCGACCGCTCTTTGCCTTGACTCCACATCTCCAAGGATAGCGTTCGTTGCCAGTGCTCGGTTCGCACGATCATGGTCGCCCGGCCGTAACTGGACCCGCCACGGAAGAGATCGTCTACTTTGTCGAGAATTTCCTGGACCGTCAGCGTAGTTGGCGGTACCGGTTCGGCCGCCCCGCCAAGGGTCGGGTCGAGGGGCAAAATCGCTGCCAGAGCCACTGCCAGCGCAAGGCACGTGCGCGTGGCGGGAGACACGTTTGCAGCACGGCGGCCGCACGCGCGGCTGGGCACGAAGGCCGCGAGCCACGCCGCTACAGGGCCTGGCATGATGCCGGGGACGCACGTGACTACGTTGCGAAGCGCGCCAGCGGTCCGCTTCGAGTGCGCTCGGATGAGTTGTGACTCAGCCCACATTTCCTGCCTCGCCAGACGGTAGCCGTGTACGGCGGATGGCCGTTCCACAGCGCGCCGTAGGCTGACTTTCTATTCGATGCGCAGGCCAGTAGGAACCCTGCGTCGCTTTTGTTGACGACCGACCACCGGCCGCCATCACGGGTTGCCGTCTGCTGCGGATAACCGCGTTGTCGCTTGGTCGGCGTTCGGGCTAATATGGCATATTGGGCGGCCGAACGGGCCGGCCAGGTGTTAGGACAATGAGCACGGCTTCCATCCCAGTGCTCCTCGTAGAAGACAACGAGGACGATGCTTTTCTCTTCCAGCGGACGCTTTCCAAGGTCGGCACGGGGGAGTTCGAGACCAAGCGGGTAGAGCTTCTCAAAGAGGCCCTGGCCGCCATCGACGAGCAAGATTTCAAAGTTGCACTTGTCGATCTGTCACTTCCCGACAGCCACGGTTTGAACACTTTCCTGCGCATCCACGAGAAGGCGCCCGATCTTCCGGTGGTGGTTCTCACCGGTAATGCGGACGAGAAGGTGGCCGCCGAGGCCCTGCAGAAGGGGGCCCAGGACTACCTCATCAAGGGCCAGGTCGTGGGCCGTGGACTGGTGCGGGCCGTGCATTATGCCATCGAGCGCCACAAGAGCAGGGCGCTCGAGCTTTCCAACGCCGAGCTGATGACCGAGGTCCGTGAGCGCACGCGGGTTCAAGAAGAGCTCCAGCTCCTGGCCAGCAAGCTCAGGCGCAGCAACAAGGAGCTCCAGCAGTTCGCGTCGGTCGCCTCGCACGATTTGCAGGAACCGTTGCGTAAGATAGTCGTTTTCAGCGATAGGCTGAAGGCGAAGGCGGGAGAGAGCCTGAACGATCAGGCCCACGACTACCTCGACCGGATGACCAATGCCGCCACGCGCATGCAGACATTGATCAATGACCTGCTGGCGTTCGCGCGCGTTGAGACCAGGGGCCAGCCTTTCGTAAGCGTCGATGTCGGCGAGGTCGCGGGCGAGGTCGTGCACGATCTCGAGGTTCTGATCGAGAAAAACGGTGCGGAGGTGAGGCTGGAGAACCTTCCGACGATTGCCGCCGACCCGACCCAGATACGGCAACTGCTTCAAAACCTCATCGCCAATGCGCTCAAGTTTCGTGATGGAGAGCGGACTCCGGTCGTTCGCGTGCATGGCGAGACGGTAAAGGCCAAGCGTGCCGACGAGACCGGCTATCCGGATGGCGCGCGTCTTTGTCGTATAAACGTAGAAGACAATGGAATCGGATTCGAGGAGAAGTACCTCGACCGAATATTCTCTCCCTTCCAGCGGCTGCATGGCCGCAGCGAATACCCGGGGTCGGGTATTGGCTTGGCCGTGTGCCAGCGTATAGCGGACCGCCATGGCGGGCAGATCACGGCCACAGCCAAGCCGAACAGGGGTGCCACCTTCATTGTCACGCTTCCGGTCGATCAAGCGGAGCGTCCGGAAGAAGAATAGCCCGTCGCTGCACGACTGCCGATGCCACCGCTTCGGCGAGGATGCTGTTGTGGAGCGCTAGCCCGCGTGGTGACCCATGCTGGCTACACGGGAACTGGTAGTAATTTTTCGGCAGAGAGACGTTCGGCAAGCTCTACCAACGCGCCCACGGCATCGTGTTGCGGCGCCAGCAGGACCAGGGGGCCGCCCTGGGTCTGCGCTTCTTGGTATACGTCCGGCGCGGCCGGGATCGTTCCGTATACATCGCAGTTCAGTCGGGCCCGGATGGTCGAGACCGGCAGCGGGGCTGAACGCGGGGTGCGATCGACCAGGACGAGACCGACAGTCCCGCCGACGTTCCAGGCACGCAGCATATCGAGATTCTTTTCGGCATGCAGTACGCAGCTCGGTTCACGTTCCACCACTATCCCGATGAAGTCAGCGCTCGTGAGCACCTCGCGGCTACCGGGCGTGACCTCGCTCGGGAGGTCTACCACCACGAACTCCTTATTCTTGCCCGCGCTTTTCATGATGGCGGCGGCGCAGTCGGCGGAGATCTGCTCCTCGTTGAAGGCCCGCTGTGGAGAGCACAGCACGCCCAGTCCCGACGAGTGACGGCGCAGGCAATTGTCGAGCGCATTTTCGTCGATCTTCTCCACCTCCAGCTCCAGGAGGTCGTAAAGGCTGGTAGAGGGGGCGACGTCCAGCTGGCTGGCAAGCGTGCCGAATTGAGATCGCAAATCGAGGATTGTCGCTTCGCGGCCGCCTCTGACCAGCGCTGCGGCCACGTTTGCGGCCACGGTGGTGGTGCCCACTCCGCCCTTGGCTCCCATGAAGACGAGAGTTCGCGCTAGCTCCGAGCCTTCTTCGCGGCCAGTCTCGGTCGGGAGGTAGCGATGGCGCTCGATCGCATAGCGGATGGTTCGCTCCAGCTCGGCCGCCCCGAAGGTGCCTTTTACCAGATACCCGGCGGCGCCCGACTGCATGGCTTCCACGTCGAGCTCGCGCGTGCCGTGCCCGGTCAAAACGACGACCGGCCCCTTGCGGCCGTGATCGAGCTCGTAGCGCAGGATGTCGAGACCGCTCCACGACCCGAGCCGTACGTCGAGGAGAAAAACATGGTAGCCACCTCGACGTATCTCCTCGACCGCCTCGTGGTGGGTCGGCACCCACTTGAAATAGAAGCTCTGTCCCTCGACTTCTTCGAGAAGGTCGCGCGTAACGACGCAATCGTCTTCGTCGTCGTCGATCAGTAGGACTCGAATTACGTCTTTTGTCATCGTATGGAACCCTCGCGTCCGGGGTACGGCTCGACGATCTCGAACCAGTACCTGGCAAGTGTCTTGACGAGATCCACCAGCGATTCGAATGTCACAGGCTTCACGATGAAAGAACTCACGCCCAAATCGTAGCTCTTGTAGATGTCTTCTTCTGCTCTCGACGTGGTCATCACGACCACCGGGATCCCCACCAGCTCCGGGTCGGACAGCGCTGGGACCGTGACCTCTTCACCGTTCACACGGAGCCGGGCGCTGCGCGTATAGACCTCGATGACGTCCCCGGGTGAGAACGGAGCCTTGTACGACCAGGGCCACGCACGTTCCACGGGCAGGCCACCGACGAAGCACTCGTAGGAAGAGATCTCATCGAGCTCGTCCTCGAGGTGTCCCAGAAGGACATTGCTGAGCCCAGGCGAAATCCCGGCATCGACGAGGCAGGGCACACCAGCCTCCTTCGCGGCCTCCTC
>PIVZ01001612.1 GCA_003354045.1 bacterium | reverse complement strand
CGATCGTCTGGGGCAACACCGCAGACGCGGGCGGCGACCACATCTATCTGCACGACGCCCGCTATTACGACATGTTGGCCCGCCGGGCTGCTACGGGCGAGGGGCTGACCGACGACGTGTTCTTTATGGCTCCGCTGTACCCGCTGGCGCTTTCCATACGCCTCGTGCTGCATCCATTTTGGAGACGAGCCGTTCTTGACGCCTTTCACGAGCCGCAGGCCGAAGGCCGGGCAGATGGGCTTCGTGTCACCGAAATCGAGGGTCACTGAAGTGGGGCAGTCGCCTTCGCCGGCGATTTGATGCGGACGGTGCTCTTTCAGATTGCCGAGGCCGGCTGCGGCCAGATCGCGGGCAATGCCGAAGACGCCGAGGCAATCGGAGCGGTTCGGCGTGATGCCGATCTCGATCACCGGATCGTCGAGCCCGGCCCATGTGGCGTAGTTCTCGCCGACGGGTGCGTCTTCTGGGAGATCGAGGATGCCATCATGCTCGTCGGAGAGTTCCAGCTAGCGATCCGAGCACATCATGGC
>PIVZ01001611.1 GCA_003354045.1 bacterium | reverse complement strand
CGCGCAGACCGTGGCGCAGGTGGACCGACGCCCGCGCACCCACCCGGTACAAAACGAGCATGACGCAAAGAAGCATGGAGGCTAGGCAAGACGACCTGCTAACCGACCTCAGCGAGCCGCAACGCGACGCCGTGACCCATACCCACGGGCCGCTGCTCATCCTCGCAGGGCCCGGAAGCGGAAAAACCCGCGTCGTAACCAGACGCGCCGCATACCTCGCGGCCACCGTCACCGACCCCTGGCACATCCTCGCCGTCACCTTCACCAACAAGGCCGCCAAAGAGATGCAGGAACGCATCGAGAGCCTCGCAGTTGGCGACGGCATGACCGTCTCGACCTTCCACGCGCTCGGAGCGCGCCTTCTGCGCATCCACCACGACCGCGCGAAGGTCCACCGTGACTTCACCATCTTCGACACCGACGATCGCCGAAAGGTCATCAAACAGGCCGTCGAGCAGTGCGACCTCTCCACCACAAACTGGCAGCCGGCCGTCGTCGAACGAGAGATCAGCCTCGCAAAAAGCAGCATG
>PIVZ01001610.1 GCA_003354045.1 bacterium | reverse complement strand
GCGGCCAGGGCCGTGTCGACGGACATCTCGGCATCCCGGTGGGTGCGCGACCAGGACTGGGCGTTGGTGTAGGGGCAGTAGACGCAGCGCAGGTTGCATTGCTCCGAGACGGTCAACTGCAGGTGCTCCATGCGGGATTCGTAGGCCGCGGGATCGTGGCAGGATGAGCAGTGATCCTTGATCTGGAGGTCCGATGCCTGAAGGCCACCCGCGGCGATGAGTCCTTCCACCTCGACCTTGGCGGTTGCGAGTTGTGGAGCGCCGAGGTTCTTCTCGAGGTCGGCAATGATGCCCGGATCATCGAGATCCCGCCAGTACTGCGCCACGGCGGCCACCGCTTCGTCGCACTCGTACATCTCGTTGCTGACCGCGTCGAAGAGGTGCCAGTCGCCGTCGTGCTCGAAGACGTGGCAGAGGAGATCGCGTCGTGGCATGGCAGGTCATCCTTTCTCGATGGCATGTTCGTCGAGAGTGCGACCAACGGCACGACGCCCAAGAAGATCATGATCGTACCATGCATCGCACCAAGCG
>PIVZ01000745.1 GCA_003354045.1 bacterium | reverse complement strand
ACTGCGGCTGTGTTGTGAAGGTGCGGCGCCGACGTAGCTCGATACCGCGGGTGGTCTCTCGCGCCGACTCGGACTGTCGCCGTCGCCTCAAGCAGCCTCTCGCCACACGTATCGGTGATGTAGCCCGCCGACACGCGGCAACGCCACAACCTTCGCGTGAGGTGACGGCCTTGGCGTCACGGGCCTTCGGTCCGGCGTGTCTCTCTCGAGTCCCAAATGGCATCGGTCTTCGTGATAATAGTCGAGAAAGGAATTTACGAGCGCGACGAGATGTCGCTGGCTGAGAACTACTACGTGGTCGAGCAGCTCTCGGCGTAGGGTCCCCACCCAACGCTCCGAGATGGGATTTTGCCAGGGACTGCGGTAGGCGGTGCGGTTGGGCTCCACGCCCAATGCCTTCACACACTCCACGACCGCAGGGCAGAAGATCGAGTCACGGTCGAAGATGAGATGTCGAGGCGCAGCCTCAAACGGGAACGCCTCGCGGAGTTGCTGCATTACCCACTCTGCCGTCGGATGGTAGGTCGCGTTGAAGTGCAGGATGTGGCGGCGGTCGTGATGAACGACGAAGAGCCCGTACAGGACGTTCATCGTGGCTGTCGGCACCGTGAAGAAGTCCATGCCGGCAATGGCGGCCTTGTGGTTGCGCAAGAAGGCTACCCAGCGACCGATGACATCGGGGTCGGGATTGCGCTCGCGCAGACGACTGAGGTAACGGGAGACGGTGGTCTCGGAAACCACGAGGCCGAGCTTCTTGAGTTCGCTGAGGATCCGCGGCGCGCCCCAGCCGTTCTCTCTGACCATCCGGCTGATGAGATCGCGGATCTCTGCCTCTATTCGTGGACGACCGGGACGCCCTCGCCGTTTCGAGATTCTCGTCCAGTAGCGGCGAAAGCGCCGGCGCTGCCAGTCCACCACCGTCTCCGGCTTCACCACCACGAGCCGGCTGGCCCACCCTGGCCATGACCGGCGCAGCGCGATCCAAAAGGCCCGGTCGGCGTCATGCAGCTTGGGCTTGCGCCTACCCAGGTCCAGCCTGGTGACCTGTTGGCGCAGGGCGAGGTTCTCGAGAACCAGCTCGTCCCTGGACTTACATACCGCTCGGGTCAGATGAACCAACACGGTGAGGAAGAAGATGAAGGCGCGCCACATAGGGGCAGGAGTCTGACGTCAAAGTGATGCCGTGACTACCCGGCCGGCTCGCTGCCGAGGCCCGATTCGGGGTCTCCCCTGTCCTGGTTCGGCTGTTGCGCTAAGTGCCTGATTATCAAGCCCGACGGCATATTGACGAGACACCCCCCCCTACCCGCGGCCCGAAAATGTCACATTCAAGCCCAGCGATTCCGCGCACTTGCAAAGCCACTTTTGACGGTCCGGGACCTCTTCTCGTTGTCCCGCTCAGATCGCACTGTGTTGCCAATGTGTGGGCTACATCACAGTTGGGGCCGCTACGCGCCGCCCGCGGCGACTCGGTCTTCGACAAGCACGAAGCGTGCGCGCTATAGTCCGCTGCGACTTCACCCACGGCCCTACATGGGAGGGCAGTCCGTGACCGTAAGATTGAGAGAGCATTCAGCCAAGGTGGCATTAGCCACCGTGGCTGCGCTTGTTGTCGGGTGGGCGGTGCCGGCTTCGGCCGCGCCGGTCGGGCCCGAGTTCCAGGTAAACACCTACACGACGGGCGGCCAGGCGTATAGCGGTGCCGACGTTGCCATGGACGCGGACGGCAACTTCGTGGTGGTGTGGGATAGCTGGGGAGCTAGCCCTGGGTGGCTCGGCGTCCAGGGGCAGCGTTACGCCCATGACGGCACTTCCCTGGGCACAGAATTCAATGTCAACGCTTACGCGACAGGGGACCAATGGTTTCCCAGCGTAGCCATGGAGTCAGACGGTGACTTCGTCGTTGTCTGGGTGAGTTCGCAATCGAGCGGCAGCGACTCGTCCGGCTACAGCATCGGGGGTCGACGGTACGCTTCCGACGGCAGCCCTCGCGGCGCTGACTTCCAGGTAAACACGTACACGACGGGCTATCAGAAGTACCCCAGCTTGGCCATGGACGCGGACGGCGACTTCATCGTCGTCTGGTCAAGCGAGGGCTCGAGCGGCAGCGACTCGTCCGGCTACAGCATCCAGGGCCGACGCTATGCTTCCGACGGCAGCCCTCGCGGCGCTGACTTCCAGGTAAACA
>PIVZ01000744.1 GCA_003354045.1 bacterium | reverse complement strand
TCGCAATCGGACTCGCGATAGTCGATGCAGGAAAGTGAGAAGATCGCCCTGCCCGGCGCCGCCTGTGCTACCTCGAAGCCGCTCTCACGAATGAGTGCGTTGGCGGCGGCCGCAGGCACCATGAAGAGACCAAGGGCCGAGGCGCCGTCTTGAAAGAGGGCTGGGAAGCCGAGGGTCTTCCCCTCGATCTCGAACTGCCGGCTGCCCGCGTCTTGCGCCACAGGTTCCCTTAGTACTGCTTCGCTTCCTGCCACGTTACGATCTCCTGTTATCGTATGACGACTCGAATTCGCTTGCCGGCTCCCTATGCTACCGCTGCAGAAAATCGCCGATCCAAGTCATGATGTCTCGGTAGAATTGTTCGACATTGGCGCTGGCCGTCGCGTCGTCCGTACCCTCCGCGGCGGCCTTACCCGACCAGATCACCCTGCAACGCTCGCCTTCGAGCGCGAAGACCTCTGCCCTGGCAGTGTAGTCCTTCACCTGTAGGTACTCGACCGCGGGGATGGAGTAATCCAGCACCATTCTCTCGTGATCGATCGCGTCCATCCGTTCGTGCAGCGGTGGAAACACCGGGACGGTGATGTGTCGGATCATTCCGACTCCTTCACCTTCCAGCTCCACCTTCTCGACGCCCGGAACCCAATCCACGTTTCCGAAGTCGGCGAGTATCGCCCACAACCTGTCAGCACCGACTTCGAACTCGTGCTCGACTTTCGCTTCAACCATCGATTCTCACTCCGAACCTTGCTGCGTGCCGGCCGCCCCGACAAGGGACGCGCGCGATACGACTCGTCGCTGCCTTGCTTGACCCGGTCAATGCTCGGCCGGCATTCACCGACGCTCTACCATGAGATACGAAACCGTGGCGAGTCAAGCAAGTACGGCAAGCAGCGGGGGTTGCGTCATACGGAGGTTTGGAGGGGCCCCGCCAGGTCGGACCAGCGGAGGACTTGGTCGGAGAAGGAGGCGGCGGTCTTCTCGGAGCAGGGTCCGGTGTCCACGATGACGCTGAGGATGCGTACACGGCGCCGCGCCTTTTGCACCAGGACTTTGGAGAGCCACTCTTCGCCGACCTGGCACTGGCCGTCGGAGATGAGAACTATCTGCCCGCCTCCTTCGCTTCGTTCGAAGATGAGCTCCAGCGCCGTCGAGATCGGTCGTTCGAAGTCGGTGCCGCCGCCGTAGAAGGTCTCCGCCAGGGCTACAATCTGTTCCGGCCGTGGCCGGCGGCCCTGGAATGTGACCTGCCACAGGGGTGCTGTGCGGTGGCCGAAGAGCATGGCGGTAACCGATTGGCCGCGCGCTACGGCCGCCTCGCAAAGGGCGATGGCCAGAGCTTTGGAGGCCAGTTCCTTGTCGCCGGTCATCGAGTGGCTCACGTCAACAGCGACGACCAGCGAAGCGCTGCGCTCCTTTCCCGCTATCCTGTAGGTGAATAGCTGCCGGTCGAGGAGCCGACGGAGGAAGTCCTTCTTTCGCTGCGAAGCTCTGAGCGAGAGAAGCTCGCCCGGCAGCAGGCGCGCGAGGTCGTTGCCGAGCCCGATGTCGTAGACCTCGGTAGGCTGCGGTCCGGTCGGGTCATCATCCGTGAAACGGCTCAGGAGAGCCTGTGCCATGGTGAGAAGGCGCTCGAAGCCGCTGAAGCTCTTCAGCGCCTCGGCCATCTCGAGACGCTGCTGGAGGTCGTAGGCCAGAGGCTTCGATGCAGGGCCTTCCTTGATGCCGGCGGCCGGGGCGCGGTGGCCCTCGGCCGATTTGCGGCGTACGGGAATCGGCGTTTTTCTCTCCGTCCCTCCTTCGTCGATCGACTCTTCGAGCTCGAAGAGCAGGTTCTCGCGTTCCAGATCGTTTGCCGTCAGCTCAGCCAGTAGGCGTTCGGCGACCGACACGGTTGCGGCCGCTGCGGCTTCTTCGCGAAGCGTCGTCTCGGCGCGTAAACCCTCAACGTAGGGATCGCTCGCCAGCCGCGCCAGTAGGTAGCGATTGGCCTGGAAGGCGGGCCTCACCAGGCTGCGATCGATTAGCTTGGGACGCAGTTTGAAGAGCAGGCAGAAGAGATCGCTGAGAAGGGCGGGAAAGGAGCGCAGCCGCAGCGCGCCGCGCCGACTACAATGTGTGAGTGCGTGGCTCTCTTCGAGAAGGCTTGCGAAGGCGGCCTCGTCGTAGGCGTCGCGAAGCACGCAATG
>PIVZ01001609.1 GCA_003354045.1 bacterium | reverse complement strand
ACTCGTTCGCGATCATAGACGCAGACCGCACGATCCTATCCTCACCTCTCGGGTCACGAGAGCAGGCAGACGAGAGGATGCTTGAACTCGCGCAGGAACAGGCTGCTGACGACTACGCCAACGCCGACGGCGGCGCCGACGGCCCCGAGGGCGAGACGAAATTCCAGGACTACACCCTTCCTGGCGGCGAGAACTACCGCGAGCTCTTGCTTACACTTCCCACTCAGACCCTCGACGAGATCGAACCCGCCCCGGACATCCGGGAAAAGTACAAAGCGCAGTGGGACGCGCTTACGACGCGGCACGCCGCGGCGGAGCAGATCAGCGGGCGGCCCTACACGGCCCCTTCGGATCGTGACCTGATCGAGGACGAGATGGAGGCCCTCCACCGGAAGATGGTCCTGGAGACGGCGCAGCGGAAGCCGATGATCCAACGGACCGCGTCGTACCAGGGCGGCCACTTCGACACCCCCAACGTCTTGGCCCACATCCGCTTCAACGAGCGCAGGGAAACCGATGGCAAGCGCGTCCT
>PIVZ01001608.1 GCA_003354045.1 bacterium | reverse complement strand
GAGGTGACGCCCCATGCGGCAGGGATCCTGATACGTCACCCGCTGCGGCCGGGCGCCGTTCGAGTTGAACTTCATCTTCGGGAGCTGCTCGGCGATCAGCTCGGTGGTGTGCATGATCTTCGGCGGCTTGCCCTCGAAGAACTCCGCGTAGTCGAGCATCCAGGTGCGGAGACACTCCGCACAGGAGGTCACCACGAGCTCCGCCTTGCTCTCGGCCACCAGCTTCACGTTGTGCTTCGCCAGCTGCTCGAAGCTCTTCCGGTCGCCGTTCCAGAGGAGGTCATGGCCGCAGCAGCGCTCCTCGGGTGAGACGACCGGCGTCTCACCGAGCTTGTTCAGCAGCTTTATGGCCGCCTTCGTGCCGTTCAGCGTCGACGTCTCGTACTCCGGGAAGAAGGCGTCGTAGTACATCGTGCAGCCGGTCCAGTAAAAGACGCTCCCCTCCTTCGGGCTCGTCTTGAGGTCCGGCGTGAGCCAGCCGAGACGATCCTGCTGCGTGCCGCCCGTGGCCATCATGCGCATCATCGACTGCA
>PIVZ01000743.1 GCA_003354045.1 bacterium | reverse complement strand
CCGGCGAACTTGCAGTTCAGGTCGTAGGGCAGGGTCATGGACTGGGTGTCACCGACGGCGCTCTTCATGCGGTCGAGGTAGGCATAGATGGCCGGTGACAAGGTCGCAATGGCGTGGGGGCAGACCGCCGCGGGCGCCTTGCGCGAGATCAGCATGCCGCTGTAGTCGAAGTACAAGCAGTCTCCTTGAGCCCAGCCGGCGGTGCAGCGGTTGGTCTTCACCATCTCCACCTTGATCCAGTTGTTGCTGAGCTCCGGGTTGGAGAAATGCTTGGTCCACTTGGCCTTTCTCAGATCCGCGATCTCCTCGGCGGTGTAGCCACCGCGGTTCCTCAGGATCGTCCACAGCACTCTCTCGTACATCTTCGCGTTCATCGCCATCTCCCAGCGTTAAAGCTTCGATCCGGGCAAATATGGTCTGCGGATTGACACGCTGAGGGAAGCACGCGGCCGCGCTTCCCCGTAGTGTGCCAATATTCAGCCGAACTCTACGCAGCCTCCCGATAGTAAGATTTCAGCACTCCGCAGAGCCTTTCGCTACATCGAATACGGTCGATATTCCTGGGCTGTCCTCGCGGCGACCGAATCAGGCGGTCCCCAAGCTCCTGATGGTTCCGCTCGAGATGGTAATGTTTTGCATACTCGGCGCGCTGAGTGCCTGATTCTAAAGCCCGACGGGATATTGACGAGCCACAACAGGTTTCGAATGGGGTCCATCATTAGGGGGAAAAGCTGGCCGCTCCGTAAGCCCTTGTTCTGAAGGGGTTCTCGGGTTGAGAACGAGTTCGAGTCCTCGGTTCTCAGCTGCGGATTAGTTCGCCTGGCCGACTCTTCCTTCTCTCTCGAACCGGCCGCCGTCCCCGTCTGGTGCCAAAACTCTCCCTGTCCCTCGGCCGACTTGTCGAGAATTCGCGGGGAATTGTCCGGCGGCGCTCAGATTCTGCACCCTCCGAAATCAGCCGCGCGGCACTAGTCTGCAGAAAACGACTGCAACTCCACCGGTACCGTCAAACCTTGACCGAAATAGGCGTTGTCGACACGGATCCCGTGTGACGCTGCAAATTCCGATACGCACCCGATGGTGAGACGGACCGATTGCGTACTGGCCGACATGAGCGCCTCGGGCAAATCGATCGCCGTCCAGCTATCGGCAGTGGGTTTGTACATATTGTAGAACCAGTCGTCCGGGCCCGAACAATCCACTGACTCATATTGCCGTATCACCACGCCGCAGCCGTCCGAGGCATTCTGAGTCAGGTCTCTGACGCGAAATCCGGCCCCATACGAGGTCGATGGGGAAACGGAAACGCAGACCGAGGTGAGGGAGACCTCCGTGCAGCTGGTGCAAACCAGCTCGGCGCAGCCTGGCATCGGATCGCCGTCACCGCCGAGGTGTGTCGCCAGATCGGCGGTAATCGACCAGGCAGCAACGTCATTGCTGAAGTGACAGTTGCTGCCGTTGAGCAGGTTGTTCGCATCGTGCCGGCAGTCAAACCCGACTGCGGTCGAAGCACCGCCCAAGACAAGCGCCGAGGAAATAGCAATGAGGCAGAGGAGATACGCTGGTTTCATAAGATGTCTCCCGTTCGCAGAACATGTAAAGGGTGGGTGCGCCGGGCCCGGTTACTCGAGTATGAAAAGTCGAAAGAATCAGCCGCTTCACTGTACAGGCTCGTTCGGACGATGCCAAGTGGACAACGGCGGGATGGTTATTGTTCGCCGAACATTATTGAGACGCGTGCCGTAGCGCGCACACCGAAGCGGGTGTACAGACCCTCGGAACCTCAACGACTAGGGGTCGCTCGCCCCACTCGTAGTAGCCGGAGCCGGATACACACAAAACCCGAGTTGCCACCATCTCCGGTAGACCCAAGGCACTGCAAATCTTCACGGTGAACGGGTAAACAGTGTACGACTGCTCGACAGATTCTTCCCGTTCGGGCCGAGAATTCGCTCGGCTGGCAATCAGCTTAGCGGATCTGCTACCCGGCCAGCACGGGCGTTCGCCACGCGGTCGGCTCAGTAACTACTCAGGATCCCGCCTTCTCGGCAGCCGTAACGGTGTTGGACATTAGCATCGCGACAGTCATGGGCCCTACGCCGCCGGGGTTCGGGGTGATACGCCCGGCAACGTGCTGCACCTCCGCAAACGCCACGTCGCCCACCAACCGGGTGCCGCTCTTGGCTGTGGGATCA
>PIVZ01001607.1 GCA_003354045.1 bacterium | reverse complement strand
CCTGGTTCTCAACGGCGGCGCTACCGCGGTCCTGGGCTGGGTCGGCGAGCCGGTGCCCAAGGCGGTCGGCGGGTCGGAGCCCTCGCCGCAACTAACGGCCCGCATCGAGGGCGTTCCGCACTTTCGAGATTGGGCCGTCGATGACGACGGTCTTCCGTGGGTACACTCGACCCTTCACGTCGGCGACTGCGAAGTATCTCCCGGACACACGTACCTGATCCAGTCGGTCCATCAAAGCGCGGACATCCTGGACGACACGAGCTACACGGCGCCGCTCGCACTTCCTACCGTAGCTCGGTGGGGTGACGTAGCCGGTAGCGCAGCGGGCCACCCGCCAAACAAGATCGTGAGCTACAACGACGTGTCCGGTGCCGTACGAGGCTTCCAGGGCGTGCAGCGCGAGCCATTAGTGTGGCTAGACCTCACCTCCACGGGCCAAACGCCCGAAATGCCCGATTTCACCAACATCGGTTTCGCGGACATCCTTGCCACCGTACAGGGTTTCCAGGGCCGCTCGTACACGTATGAAGCGT
>PIVZ01000742.1 GCA_003354045.1 bacterium | reverse complement strand
GATCTTCTTCGGCATGGACCTCGTGCCAATCCCTTACGAGCTACCGTCGATATACATGGCCGCGGCTTTCGTCGGCGGAGTGGACGAGGACATCGACCTCACCGAGGACGAAGGCCTGCCGGCACACGTATGCTCCGCTCAGAAGGCGCCGAACGGAGCGGTGATGGCAGGAAAGCTGCCGAAGCCGGACATCTTCGTGAAGCCGAGCGTGCCGTGTAACTCGAGCAACATGATGTACCAGTGGGCCGGACGGGAGCACGGCTCGGAGCTGATCGTTCTCGATTCTCCCTACTACACCAACGAGCGCTCGCTCGGTTACTACGTGGGCGAATGGAAGCGCATGATCGAGAGGCTGGAGAAGGTTACCGGCAAGACGCTCGACGAAGACCGGCTGCGACGGCACGTAGAGCTAGGCAACGAGCAGCTACGATACCAGTTCGCCTTGCAGGAGCTGCGGCGCAATGTCCCCAACCCGGACCCGGGCCTGCACCGCGCGCTCGATACCGCATCATTGTTCCTGTGCGGGATGAACGAGCAGATCGTCGACTATGCCAGGACCTGTTACGAGGAGGCCAAGCAAAGGGCCGACCAAGGCCTGGGGGTTATTCCCGAAGGCAAGAAAGAAATCCGGACGGTCTGGACCTGGGGCTTTACGCCTCACATGCTCTATCTACCCGACTGGCTCGAAGACGAGTACGGCATGAGCTATCTCGAGTGCGGCCTCTCCTACCTCCCGGGCGACGTTGTGGGCTACGTGAACACTTCGAGCGTCGAGTCGATGATCGAGGGGCTGGCCTGGCGGGCGATGAACTTCCCGATGGTCAGAACCGGAATCAGCCATGCCGACCTCATGGTCGACGACTTCGTGACGATAGCCAAGTCCTACAAGGCGGATGCGGCGGTGTTCTCCGGACACATGGCGTGCAAGCACTCCTGGGCGGTGGCCAAGATGGTCGGGGATGCGCTGATGGAAGAGGCGGGCATTCCGAGCTTCAAATGGGAGGCCGATCTCCTCGATACGCGATTCACGCCGCATGCGTCGGCGCGGGCGCAGCTCGCAGAGTTCTTCTCGACGTTGGTCTGAGACGGCGACGGAGCAACAATACTGGACGGATGAGATGATACTGGGCTGTGACATAGGAACCTCTGTAACCAAGGGAGTGCTTCTCGACGAAGGAGAGCTCCGCTGCGCCGTAAGAGTGCCGACCGAGGCCAACCCCGACCAGGCGATGGAGAGAGTGCTCGCCGACCTGCGCGAACATCAACAGATCGAGCGGGCCGACATCGACAAGATCGCCATCACCGGTTGGGGCGAGAGCCGTGTGACCATGGAGCACACGCCGCAGAGCATGCTCAACTGCCTGGCCCGCGCGGCCGTCCGCGAGCATCCGGACTGCCGTTCGGTGCTGTGCCTCGGCGCGCAGCAAAGCGTGATCCTTTCGGTGAACGACAAGGGGCGCGTGATGGAGTACCGAATGAACGACAAATGCGCGTCCGGGTGCGGGAAGTTCCTCGAAGTCATCTTCGAGGCACTGGAGATCGAAGTGGACGAGAGCGCCGGAATCGCAAAGGACGCTGACAAGAAGCTCGCGCTGAGCGGTCAGTGCGCCGTTTTCTATGAGAGCGACGTGGTCAGTCTGATCAACGCCGGCGAGTCCGTCGCAAATATAACAGAAGCGATCTTCGGGGCTTTGACGAAGACGATCGGAACTCTGTGCAAGAAGATCAAGACGAAGGACGCCCTGGTGGTGGCCGGAGGCCTTGCAAACAACGAAAGGATTCTCGACGGCGTTGGCGGAGTCCTCGGCAGGCCCTTGAGGGCCTTCGGGGCGGAGCCCGACCTGATCGGAGCGATCGGCGCGGCCATAAGTATGAACGGTACACGATGATATTCGCCGGAGTAGACGTAGGATCCATGAGCGCCGAGGCGGTGCTGCTCGACGACGGCGAGCTGCTTGCCTCCTCGGTCACTGTCGTCAAGCCCAACCCGGTCGCATCCGCCCAGGCGGCGATGGACTCGGTGCTCGACGACACTGGCCTCAACCTCGAAGATATCGGTTACTGCGTTAGCACGGGATACGGACGCGAGAGGATTCCGTTCGCGCAGCACGACCTCTCGGAGATCTCCTGCCACGGCAAGGGGGCGTTCTGGGCCAACCCGAAGGTGCGGACGATCATCGACGTCGGCGGACAGGAC